>NZ_JAWOBM010000010.1:0-27205 GCF_046498025.1 Halorubrum sp. | reverse complement strand
CACCCGATGACGGTCCGCGGCTGCCGGCTCTCCCTCCTCGCCGCCGGCGTCGGCTTCGCCGCCTGTACGCTCGCGCTCGGCGCGCTCGTCGGTCCGGGCGCCGCGCTCGTCACCCTGCCGACCTGGTTCATCGGGTACCTCCACGCGCCGCAGCTCGACACGAACCCGTTCACCACGACGCTGGGGTACCCGACCGGCATCGCGCTCGCGCTGCTCGGCGGGTTCTACGTCCAGACCGCCACGATGACCGCGACGATACTGGGATTCGCGCTCGTCTTCCTCGTGACGCTCGCCGGGGTGAAGATCATCGACGACGAACAGGACTACGCGTACGACCGGTCGATCGACAAGCGGACCGTCTCGGTGCTGCTCGGCCGAGCGCGAGCCCGGACGCTGGCGTTCTCCCTGCTGATGACCGGGCTTGTCGGCGTGCTCTGGGGGACGGTCAGCGGGCTGTTTCCCCCGTCGGCGCCGGCCGCGGCGCTCGCGTTCGGCTCGGTGGCGCTGGTGGCCAGACGGGCCAGCTCGACGATCGCGACGATGCTCCTGATCCGCGGCGCCTACGTCTTCCTGGCCCTCCTGCTCGTGGCCGTCTGGTTCCAGCCGCTGTCCGGCACGCCGCTTCCAGACATCACCGTATTCGGGCCGTACACGTACCTCGCCACCGAGGTCGCCTTCGGCGCGCTCGCGTTCGGCCTGCTCCGCTACGCCGGCGCGCTCCGGCAGGCGGCCCGGACGATCGCCGCCCTGTATCCGATAGCGTACCTCTGGGACTGGTACACGCTGGAGGTCGGCGTCTTCGAGATCACGATGCGCACCGGGTACGACCTGTTCGGGATCCCGATCGAGGAGCACCTCTTCATGATCGTCGTGCCGGCGCTCGTCCTCGGCATTCACGAGAGCATCCGGACGCTCTCGGCCGAGTCGGACGACGGGTCTCCGAGCGACGCGTGAACGCGCTCGCGGTTCGACCGCCGATCCGCGTCCGACCGAAACGCTTTCCGATCCTCCCGGAAAGGGAGGGACGATGCGGAAGAGCGGACCGCCGAAGGGACTGATCGCGTATCTCGTGTTGGAGCTGCTCGACGAGCGACCCCGGTACGGATACGAGCTGCTCGGCGAGATAACCGAGATCAGCGGCGGCCACTGGGAGCCCTCGTACGGCTCCGTCTACCCGATCCTCTACAAGTTCGAGGAGGAGGGGCTCGCCGAGCGCGTCGAGCGCGCCGACGAGCCGGACCGGAAGTACTTCGCGCTCACGGACGCGGGCCGCGAGGAGCTGGCCGAGAAGCGCCGCGAGATCGGCGCGGAGGCGAAGGACTTCGGCGACGTCGTCCTCGGCTTCTACCACCTCTACTCGGCGCTCGCCACCGACGACCGATTCGACGTCGACGACGCCGACGGCGACTGGGCGTACTCCGAGCGGTACAGCGCGTGGATCGTCGAGCAGACGATCCGCCACCACGAGCGCGACTTCGGCGAGTTCGAGCGGATCGACGCCACGCCGGAGGAGTTCTACGCGGCGGCCACCGCCGAGCGCGAGGCTGATAGCGAGGAGGAGACCGTCGAGAGCGACGCGGCCCCCGACGGCGGCGACCCCGACCACTGAGCGAGCCGCGAGCGCGGCCGAATCACCGCTGCGCCGCCGCTATCGGTCGATGAGCCGCCCGAGTATCCCTCCGGGAAGCCCGGCGCGGATCAGGCGGTCGTACAGCCGGTCGGGGAGCACCGCGGCCACCCGCGGGAGCCAGCGAGCGCGGCGGCTCACCCGGTAGACCGCCCGGGGCCGGTCCGCGGTGGCCGCGACGACGACCCGCTCGACCACGGTCTCCAGATCGGTCGCGACGGGCGCGTAGCCCTCGAACGCCCGGTAGGCGTCGGCGTACGGGCTCCGGACCCATGCCTCGGCGTCGTCGCCGGTGAGCCGGTCCGCGACCGCCGCCGCCGCGCGTTCGTTGAACCCGGTCGGGACCGGTCCGGGCTCAACGAACGCGACCGTCACGCCGTGGGGTTCGACCTCGCGGCGGAGGGCATCGGTGTACCCGCGCAGTCCGGCCTTCGCGGCGCTGTACGCCCCGTGGTAGGGAAGCGGGGTCGACCCGACCATCGATCCGACCACGACGATCCGACCGCCGCGCTCGCGGATCGACGGGAGGGCGGCCCGCACGACCGTGTGGACCGCGGTCAGGTTCGTGTCGATCTGACGGCGGAACGCGTCGACGCTGGTGTCCTCGATCGCCGCGATCTCGTACCCGCCGACGCAGGAGACGACGCAGTCGAGCTCCCGGTCGGCGAGCAGCGCCTCGACCGCGTCGCCGTCGCGCAGATCGACGGCATGCGTCTCCGTGGCTTCGGCGAGGGCGGCCAGCCCCGCGGCGTCGCGGTCGATCCCGATCACGTCGTGGTCGGCGGCCGCGAGGGCCCTGACGACGCCGCCGCCGATCCCGCCGGCCGCCCCGGTCACGAGAACGCGCATGGGACCGGTAGCGACCGGGGACGGGTGACGCTGGCGGTTCGGGTCGGCGGCGGACCCGCGCCGCGCTCCCGAAGGCATATACCGCCCACCTGCGACCATCCGACGTATGTCCACAGACGAACCGTCCGTCCCGATCGTGTGTACCGAGTGCGAGACGGAGACCAGCGTCCCCCTCTCCGACGTGGCGGACGCGCTCGAGAGACACAACGACGGGAAGCACGACGGCGAG
The DNA here is from genome assembly GCF_046498025.1 of Halorubrum sp. Lineage (NCBI taxonomy): Archaea > Methanobacteriati > Methanobacteriota > Halobacteria > Halobacteriales > Haloferacaceae > Halorubrum > Halorubrum sp. The sequence continues at coordinate 24,500 of NZ_JAWOBM010000010.1, read as the reverse complement.
GAGGTCGCGGAGGTCGATCCGGTGCTGAAAGACCGGCTCGCCGACCTCGTGGCGGAGGACCTCGGGCTCTTCGAAGACGCGTAGGGAGCGGAACGCGGCTCGGTACGGGAAAGCGATACGAACCGCGCCGGGACGCACTGAACCGCGCCGGGCTCTCGGGCGACCGCCGCTGACCGTCAGACCGCCGCTTCACTCGCGGGCCGTCGCGTCGGTCGCGGAGGCGGACGGCGTCGGTGGCCCGCTCTCTACGTCGTCAGTCGTGCTGCGCGAGCGCGCCCTTCGGGTGCCCCTTGTGCTGGAGGTTCCGATTGTCCCGCTTTCGAGTCGCCGTCGCCGGGATAACGGTGTCGTCGTCGACCTCGTCTCGCGGTCGTCCGGTGTAGCCGTGGTCGGGATGTTCGGCGCAGTGGGCCATCGCGTCGTGAGATCCCTCCCAGGGCCCTTCGTCGCAGCCCTCCGCCGTGCAGACGAACACTATCTCATCGGACATGTTGCCGGAGGATACCTTATCGGTCTATATAAACGTGGAGCCGCGTTTATCAGAGATAATAACGGAGAGGGTCGGTCGGCGCGGCCGACCCGACCTCAGTCGCCGGCCGCCGGGGCGCCGAACAGTTCCACGCTCGTCCCGTCGTGGCGGCAGTCCTCCAGGGCGTGCTTGGCGGCGAAGCCCGCCTCGTGGGCGGACGCGCCCCGGCCGACGCCGACCTGCAGTTCCACGCCGACGTCGGTCTCGACGTGCGCGACCGCGTCGGCGAACGCGCGCTCGGGGAGGTCGGGGCAGACGGAGATGATGTTGTCGCCGCCGACGAAGAAGGAGAGCGCGCCGTGCTGCTCTCGCAGGTACCGCATGAGGGCGGCGTACGCCCGTTCGATGTTGATGAACGTGTCGAACTCGTTGATCCGGTCGGTGTACTTCCCGGTGGCGTTGACGACGTCGAAGTGCGCCACCTGCAGGTCCGCGTCGGCCGTCTCCGTGAGGTACTCGCCGGCGAGGACCTCGGTCCGCTGTTCGTCCTGCGCGCTCCCTTCCACCTGAAGCCGCCGGTTCGCGGCCTCCAGCGCGTCGACCGGTCGCTCGGCGATCGCCGTGCCGAGGCTGATGCTCACCGGATACCGGTTCCCGATCGACTCCTGGAGCACCGCGTGGGCCGCGCCGTCAACGCCGTTCGTCACCGCGATCATGTTGTCGAAGCGCGTGAAGAAGACGTACGCGTCGCGGTGGCCGACGAACTGGGCGATGTCGGCGAAGAGCCGCGACTGAAGCGTCTGGAGATCCATCTCCCGACGCGGCTCCGGCGTCGTCGTCCACGGGCCGTAGTTGTCGATCTGGACGAGGGTCACCTGGGTCGTCGTCACAGTGCCTCTCAATTAGGAGGCGCGCCGCTTTATCCTTCCGTTATCCCGAAGCTGGGACCGGTACCGGATATGAGTACCATTCCGCCGGTGCGGCCTCGGCTCCGGCCCAAAACCACTACGACCGTGGCGCTCTGACAGGTGGCATGGAGTTCAGCGGCGCCGTCCTCGACGTGGACGGCACGGTCGTACGAGGCAACGATCCGATCCCGGGCGCGCCCGCCGGCTACCGGCGACTCCGCGAGGCCGGAATCGAGACGCTGTTCGTCTCGAACAACCCGACGAAAGCGCCGCCGGCGTACGTCGACCGCCTCGGCGCCGCGGGGTACGACGTCGACGTTGACAGCGTGTTCACGGCCGGGACGGTGACGACGCGGTACCTCGGCGAGCACCACGCCGACGACGAACTGCTGTGTATCGGCGACTCCGGACTGCTCGAGCAGTTCGCGTCCGCCGGCCTCACGACGACCGACGACGTCGCCGCCGCCGACGCCCTCGTCGCCTCGATCGACCGGGAGTTCGACTACGAGGACCTCTGTACCGCGCTGTGGACGCTGGAGCGCGACGTCCCCTTCATCGGCACCGACCCCGACGTGGTCATCCCGGCCCCCGAACGCGACGTGCCCGGGTCGGGCGCGGTGATCAACGCGATCGCCGGCGTCGCCGAGCGCGAGCCCGACGTCGTCCTCGGCAAGCCCTCGGACCCCGCGATCGAGATGGTGCGCGAGCGACTCCCGTACCCGCCGCAGGAGTGCCTCGTCGTCGGCGACCGCCTGAACACGGACATCGCGCTCGGCGAGCGCGCGGGTATGACGACGGTGCTCGTCAGGTCCGGCGTGACCGACGACGAGCGACTCGCCGCCGCCGGCGTCACCCCCGACTACGTGCTCGACGACCTCGGTGACATCGACCGCGTCCTCGGCTGATCGGCTCTGACGTTCGCGGCCCCGGTCCCGTCGTTTCCGCCCGCTCACGCGCTCTCGACGCGCTCGACACTTCCGCTTCGTGGCCAACATTTATACGGACCAGTCGCTACGCTTCGCCCATGAGTAAGGTTGGCACGCACGAGGACGCGCCCGGCGAGGAGGCCGAGGAACCCGAGCGCCCCGTCCGCGTGATCGAGGGCCACGCGGTCCAGTTCAACGAGTACCGGTACTGACCGACGCCGCCGTCGCCGGCCGGTGTCGGGACCGTTAAGTGTTCGTCCCGGGTAGCCGGAGGTGTGATACGGAGGCTCCGACGCGCGAGCACCTTCGCCGCCGTGGCCGCGCTCGCGGCCCTCGCGCCGACCCTCGGCGACGCCGCCGTCGTGCCGTTTCTCGCCGTCGCCGGCCTCGCCTTCTTCGGGATCCGCGACGGCGAGTGGTTCGAGACGCTCGCGCTGCCGGGCGATCGGGAGGAAGAGCGGCTCTACGGGTTCGTCGCCTTCTCGATAGCCGCCGCCGGCCTCGCCCTGTTCGCCTCGCTCCCTCGCGTCCCGCTCCCGTACGAGGCGTTCGCCGCGGCGGCGCTCGCCGTCGGCGGCGGGCGACTCGGCCGGGAGATCGTCGGCCGGTCGACGACCGACGAGTTCCCGCTCGTCGCCGGCTACCTCGGTCTCGGCGCGCTCGCGGCCCTCGCCGGACAGGTCGCCGTGCTGCTGCAGGTCGAGGTGCTCGGCGTCTCCGGGCCTCCCGCCGGGTCGTCGGCCGGCGCGCCGGGCGACGCGGTGACCGTCGTCGCGTCGGCGCTCCCCGAAGCGGCCTTCCTGGCGTCAGTGGCCGCGCTGACGGCCGCGCTCGTGCGGTCGCTGGTGTTCGCCCGCGACGCGCACATCACGGTGATCCTCGTCGCGTTCGCGGTCTGGGGGTTCATCGCGCTCGACCCGACGGTCACCGTCCCCCTCGTCGCGTTCGGACTCGGCGTGACCGTCGCGCTCGGCTACATCTCCTTCGCGCTCGGCACCGCCTCGGTCCCCGGCATGCTGACCGGGGTGCTCTCGGCGCTGCTCGCCGTCGTGCTCGGCGGCGTCGGGTGGTTCCTCACGCTGATGTCGTTCTACGCGGTCGGCGGCCTCGCCTCGAAGTACCGCTTCGACGAGAAGGCCGACCGCGGCGTCGCACAGGAGAACGACGGCGCTCGCGGCACCGGGAACGTGCTCGCGAACTCCGCGGTCGCGCTCGTCGCGCTCCTCGGCTACGCCGCCACCCCCCACGTCGCCATGCCGGCCACCCCGTTCGCGTTCGCCTTCGCCGGGGCGACCGCCACCGCGATGGCCGACACGCTCTCCTCGGAGATCGGCGGGCTGTTCGACGGTCCCCGGCTCGTCACCACCCTCCGCCGGGTCGAGCCCGGCACCGACGGCGCGATCACGTGGCAGGGTGAGGTCGCCGGCCTCGCCGGCGCGCTCCTCGTCGGCGGCATCGCCGCGGTCGGTATGCCGGTCGGCGGCCTCGTCGTCGGCGGGGGGATCGTCGTCCTCGCCGGCGTCGTCGGCATGACCGTCGACAGCCTCCTCGGCGCGTCGATAGAGGGCGACCGCGTCGGCAACCAGGCCGTGAACTTCCTCGCGACGCTCGCCGGGGCGGCGGTCGCGGTGGCGCTCGGGGTGGTGCTGGTTTGACCGGTTCGTCCGAGGGCAGCCGCGGGGAGTCCGACGGGGGTCCCACCGCCCCCGACCCGCGCGTCCGCGCCGCCCGCCCGACCGATGCCGACCGGGTCCGGGAGCTCCAGTCGTTCCTCCGGCAGCCGAACCCGGACCTCTTGGAGTACGGCCTCGCGGTGGGCTCGGCGCTCGTGAGCGTCGCGGACGGACGCGCCGTCGGCTACCTGCTACCGGTCGACGCCCCCACTCGGCCCGGCGTCCACATCGCCGAGCTGGTCGTCGATCCGGACTACCGCCGCGAGGGGCGCGCCCGCGGCCTCCTCTCGGCCGCGATCGGGGAGGCCGACGGTCCCGTGACGCTGCAGGCGCACCCCGACAACGAGGGCGCGCTGGCGCTGTACGAGGGGCTCGGCTTCGAGATCGTCGACCGGCACGCCGACGCGTACTCCGACGGCGACGCGCTCGTGCTGCGCCGGGACTAGCGTCGGGGCGCCCCGGGTCGATCGCGCTCCGGGGCCGCCGACGCTCGCGCCGACCCTCCCGGAACGAGAACAGACAAAAGGACTATTCGAGCCCCGCGCCTGGAGCGAGACATGAGCGACGCCGACGCGGCCCGGGAAGCGGGCGAGGACCCCGAAGCGGGCGAGGACCCCGAAGCGAGCGAGGACGCCGCCGTGGGCGAGGACCTCGAAACGAACGAGGACGCCGCCGAGTCGATCGAGGTCGACTTCGGCGAGGACGGGCTCGTCCCGGCCATCGCCCAGGACGCCGACTCCGGCGAGGTGCTGATGCTCGCGTACGTCTCGCCGGAGGCGCTCGACCGCACCCGCGAGACGGGCGAGGCGCACTACTACTCCCGGTCGCGCGACGAGCTGTGGCACAAGGGCGGCTCCTCAGGCCACACGCAGGCGGTCCGCGAGGTTCGCGTCGACTGCGACGCCGACACCCTGCTGTACCTCGTCGACCAGAACGTCGCGGCGTGTCACACGGGTCACCGCTCGTGCTTCCACCGGACGATCGACGGCGAACGCGTCGGCGAGCGCGTCTTCGACCCGGACGAGGTGTACTGAATGGGCGGTGCGGCCGGCGGCGACCCGACGGAGGACGGTGCGGCGGGAAGCGACGCGGCGACCGAGTCGGGCCCGGTCAGCGAGGCCGGCGAGGCGGCCGCGACGCTCCGCGAGCGCTACGACGAGCTCCGCCGGATCGAGACCCGGATCGCCGACCTCGGTCGGGACCGCGTCGAGGCCGCGGCGGACACGTATCGCCGCGCGCACCGCGTGCTCGACCAGTACGAGGACGACGCCGTCGGCAGCGGGGACTTCGCCGCCTACGTCCGGTTCGAGGGCGAGTTCGCGAACGCGGTCGACGTGGACGACGACGCGCTCGCGGCCGACGCGTTCGCGGCCGCCGACGAGGCCGTCGACAAGAAGCGGCTCTCCGAGCGCGACTTCGAGGCGGCTCGCGAGGCGCTCGAGCCCGCCGGGGAGTACGTCGACCTGCTCGCCGACCGGGACGAGGCGGTCGACGACTACCGGGCCGCGCGCAAGGCCGCGCGCGAGGCGCGGCAGTCCCTCGCCGACCGACTCGACGAGCTGCGCGAGGTCGCGTCGATGGCGGACGCGGACCTCGACGCCGACGTCGACCGCCTCCGCGAGCCGATCGCGACGTACAACGAGGCGGTCCGCGACTCGTTCGACGCCTTTTATAAATCCGCGTCGGCCCGCGAGGTCTTCGCCTTCCTCGACCGCGCGGACGCGACCCCCTTCGTCGACGTCGACGTGCCGCCGACGGACTTAGCCGAGTACGTCGCGGAGTACGAGGCCGGGACGGAGCCGCTCCCGACCCTGCTGGAGTACGCGGACTACTCGAACTCGAAGCTGGAGCACTACGTCGACGACCCCGGCGCGCTCCGGACGGCGGTCGCCGTCCACCGCACCTACATCGAGCGGCTCGACGGGGAGCCGCTGACGCTCGACTGGCCGCCCGCCGGCGGCGACGCGCTCGCCTACGAGATCGGCGAGCTGATCCCGCTGGTCGCGCGGGTCGCCGCCGACGAGACGGTCGCGACGCTGCGCGCCGTCCGCGACCTCGCGCGCGACGACGAGTACGAGCGGCTCCGCCGCGCGGCCGAGGTGCGCGACGCGCTCGCCGACCCCGAGCTGCGGCTGGTGCGAACGGGCGCCATCGACGACCGGGTGCGCGAGGCCGAGCGCACGCTCGACGTCGTGGACGACGTGCTGGCGGAGACGGATCGGTAGCGGCGTTTAAAACCGTCCCTCGGAGAGTCGCGTCCTTTCAAGAGCCGGCGGCACGGACGTGGTGGTATGACTCGATTCGACGCCGCGACCGAGGCGGAGCGGCTGAAGCTGTTCGCGGACGCGGCGGCCGCCCACCGCGCCCGGTCGAGCGACGTGATGACCGTCGACGTCGACCCCGACAGCGACGCCACCGACGGGGGCGAACTGCCTCCGTGGATTCAGCTCGCCAGCACGGAGCTCGTCATGGACTGCACCGACGACGAGCTGGAGCGGCTGAAGGACCTACTGGGCGAGTTCCCCGAGTTCCGCATCGACGAGCTCGTCAGTCCCGAGGAGGCGGAGGGAACGAACGCGGTCGTCACCGCGCGCTCGGACGCGAACCGCGTCGCGGGGTTCATCGAGCGCGCCTTCCGCGAGGTGTACGAGCTCGACGACGACTACCGGGCCTGGGTGACGGCGATATAAATCGGATTGGGGAGTTGTTGGCGGTTGTTTATACGTCATCGATGACGGAGTGAAAATTTCCGGCGCTCCGGTCGCTTATGTGTAAACTGTTGATACTGGATCGGCGGAGAACATCTCCAAAGCCCCAGCCGCGGGGGTCTCGCGGCCTACCGGCCGCTCGCCAGTCGAGGGCTCCCTTCGGTCGCCCTCGCTACTCGCGCGGCTCGCTGCGCCCCTCGTCACTCGCTCCGCTCGTTCCTGCGGTGCTTGTGTCGTCATCAGAACGCTCCGCGTTCTGATTGGCTCACGAGAGCTCTGCTCTCGTGAACGCCTCCGCGCTCCTCACGCCTGCCCCTTTGAGTCCCCACCCCGACCGCACCGCAACCGCAGCCTCACGCCTCCCCAGCCTCGTCAGTCGCCCTCCGCGTTGCTCCAGGCGACTGACTCCCTCGCGGGCTCCTCGCGGTCGCCGTCGGCGACCACTCGGAGGCGCGCCACCGCTTCGACTGTTTATAAATCGCCGTTCGACGCCGGCGTGCGTGTAGGCGCCTCCCCGCAATTCGGTCGCGACACACTTACTTTCCGCCGCACGTTTAAGTCGATAGACAGTCGCCTCGCGTGCTCGTCGGACGGAGGCGACGCCGACCACCATGCAACAGTACCTCGATCTCGTCGACGACACCCTGTCGACGGGCACGTACAAGCCGAACCGGACCGGCGTCGACACGATCGCGTCGTTCAGCGGGCAGTACACCGTCGACCTCGCGGAGGGGTTCCCGCTTCTCACCACGAAGAAGATGGACGGCTACCGCTGGAACTCGCTCATCCACGAGGTGCTGTGGTACCTCTCCGGCGAGGAGCACGTCAGGACCCTCAGCGAGGAGACGAAGATCTGGGACGCGTGGGCCGACGACGAGGGGCGGCTCGACACGGCCTACGGCCGGTTCTGGCGTCGGTATCCGGTGCCCGAGGAGGAGGCCGCCCTTCCCGGCGAGACGTGGCCGGACGACGGCCACCGCTGGGTGACCGTCGAGGAGGGTCCCGACGGGACCGAGCGCCGGACGTTCGACCAGATCGGGTACGTCCTCGACACCCTTCGAGAGAACCCCCGGTCGCGGCGGATGGTCGTCAACGCCTGGCACCCCGCCAACGCCGCGACCTCCACGCTCCCCCCGTGTCACTACTCGTTCGTGGTGAACGTCCAGGACGGCCGGCTGAACCTCCACCTCACGCAGCGCTCGGGCGACATCGCGCTCGGCGTGCCCTTCAACATCGCCGCTTACGCGCTGCTCGCGAACGCGCTCGCGCAGCGGACGGGCTTCGAGGTCGGGGAGTTCGGTCACACCGTCGTCGACGCGCACGTCTACTGCGGCCGCGGCGAGCGCGGGACGTGGTACGCGAACAACCTCCCGTACGTCCAAGAGCGGCTCGCGACCGTCGAGACGAAGGCCGACTACCTCGACGTGAAGGACTGGGTCGAGCGGACCGCCCCCGAGGAGGCGGAGAGCGAGGAGGGGTACGACCACGTCCCCGGCCTGCTCGAACAGCTCTCGCGGGAGCCCCGCGAGCGCCCCCGGATCGAGATCGCCGACGTGCCGCTCGATCAGCTGACCTACGATGACGTCCGGCTCGTCGACTACGACTCCGCGGACGGGATCTCGTTCGCGGTCGCGGAGTGATGGCCGAGGACGCGCCCCCCGACGGCGGCGGCGACACCGCCGACGTCGACCTCGTCGTCGTCGCCGCGGTCGCCGAGAACGGCGTCATCGGCGACGAGGGCGGGATGCCGTGGCACTACCCGGCGGACCTGGCGCACTTCAAGCGGCTCACGACCGGCCACCCGGTGATAGTCGGGCGCACGACGTACGAGAGCATCGCCGCCCGGATCGGCGGCCCGCTCCCCGACCGCACCAGCGTCGTGTTGACCACGCGGGACCTCGACCTCCCCGAGGGCGCCGTCGCGGCGGGCGACGTCGACGAGGCGGTCGCGCTCGCCGCCGCCGACGCCGCGGACCGCGGCGTCGAGGAGGCCTACGTGATCGGCGGCGCCGCCGTCTACGAGCAGTTCCTCGACCGCGCCGACCGGATGGTGCTGACCGAGGTCCCCGAGCGCCCCGACGGCGACACGCGCTTCCCGGACTGGGACGCCGACGCGTGGGAAGCCGTCGACTGCGAGGTCGTCGCGGACGGTGAGTCCGACGACGACGGCGAGCTTGCGTTCGTCACGTACGAGCGAACGAGCGAGTGAAACGAGTCCCGATTTCCGGTCGATAGGTTGTCGTTTCACCAGAAATAGAGCGGATAACACCGATCTTCCGATGCGATAGACACGAATGCTTGCACGGAGGAAAGATTTTTGATGCCTTACTGTGTTATGTGTTGTCATGCCACTACCGGAGTCGACGATAGAACCGAGGCAGTGCCCGTTCTGTGAGGTGGAGCTGGCGTCTGCCGGCGCGGGCTTCGTGCGACACATCGACGAGGCCCCGGAGTGCCGGGACGCCTTCGAGACGTGGCGCGACCGCGTCACCGACGACATGCGGGGCGGCTGGCCGGGGTGACGGCCTCGACCGCGAGGCGACGCCGGCGGGGCCGGGAGTTCGGCGCTGCTCAGCTCCGTAGCGCCTCCACGGGGCGCTCGTTCGCCGCCTTCCAGGCCGGGTACGCGCCGCTGACGAGGCCGACGCCGACGCCGAAGCCGAGCGCGAGCAGGAGGTAGTAGCCGTTCGTCGGATCCAGCGCGAGCGCGGCGTCGACCTCGGGCGTCGAGACGACGAGCCCGGCGACGAGCAGGACGGTGAGGAGAGTCCCCGCGGCGGCGCCGGCCGCGCCGATGAGACCGGCCTCCGCGAGGAGCACGCGCAACACGTCCCGCCGGGTCACGCCGACCGCGCGCATCACGCCGATCTCCTGCCGCCGCTCGACGGTGCTCATCAGCATCACGTTGAGGATCGAGACGCCGGCGACGACGAGCGAGATGGCGCCGAGGCCGAGGAGGAACGTGCTGAGCAGCCCGAAGAACTCGTTGACCTCGTCGACGATGGCGGCGAGCTCGAACAGGTCGACGCGCTCCTCGCGGGCGTTCACCTCCTCGCGGATGTCGTCGGCCGCGACCCGCGCGGCCTCGCCCGACTCGGCGACGACGAGGACCTGCCCGTACCCGTCGGCCGAGAACGCTGACTCGGGGAGGAAGACGGCGTCGTCCGGCGCCACCGGGCTGAACGTCTCGCTCTCGACGAGCACCGCGACGACCCGGACCTGCGTCCCGGCGATACCGATGGTGTCGCCGGCGCCGACGTCGAGGTCCTCCGCGACCTCCGCGCCGACGATCGCTCCCTGTCGGTGGCGCTCGGGGAGCCGCCCCTCAGCGGCCTCGAACGCGAGCGCCGGCTCCTCGACGCCGTAGACGGTCGCGAACTGCTGGGTGCTCTGCCCGGAGACGACCGCGTTGTCCGAGTACAGCGGGACGACCGCCGGCTCGCCGACGGCGCGCCGGATGTCCGCCACGTCCGCGTCGGAGAGCGACTCGACGCCGGCGTCGGCGTTCGGCGTGACCACGACCTGCGTTCCGATGTCGCCGATGGCGTCTTGGGCGCCGAGCGCCAGCACGTTGCCGAAGATGCCGAGCGCCGCGACCGCGAGCACGCCGATGCACACCCCGAGTACGGCGAGCGCGGTCCGCACCCGGTTCCGGCGCAGGTTCCGCGCGGCCATCGAGATCGCCGGGCGCCACCCGCGAAGCCACCCGCCGAGCCCCGTCCGCGTCGACCGATCGGTCCGGCTCATCGGTCCCCCGCGGTCCACGCCTCGGTGCCGCGAGGCGTTTCGGAGCCGGATTCGTCACGGTCCGGATCGTCCCCGTCGAGATCCTCTCCTCTCGGATCGTCCCCGTCCGCACCGTCTTCGTCCGGAACGCCCCCGACGAGCACGCCGTCGGTGAGTTCGACGACCCGGTCCGCGTACCCCTCGACGAGCGGGTCGTGCGTCACCGCCACGACCGCGACCCCCTCCTCTTTCACCCGCTCGAACTCGGCGAGGATCGACTCGCCCGTCTCCGTGTCGAGGTTGCCAGTCGGCTCGTCGGCGAGGAGCACCGCCGGCTCGTTGATGAGCGAACGGGCGATGGCGACCCGCTGTTTCTGCCCGCCGGACAGCTCAGCGGGCTCGTGGTCCAGTCGGTCGCCGAGCCCGAACCGGGTGAGCAGGTCGGCGGCGCGGTCGCTCGCGTCGCCGGGGTCGAACGCGGTCGGCAGCGCGACGTTCTCGACCGCCGTCAGCGTCGGCAGGAGGTGGAAGTCCTGGAAGACGAACCCGATCGACTCCTTCCGCGCCGCCGTGCGCTCGGCCACCGAGAGGTCGGTCACGTCCGTCCCGTCGAGGATTCGCTCGCCCGCGGTCGGGTCGTCGAGCAGCCCGAGCACGTTCAGGAGCGTCGACTTCCCGGAGCCGCTCGGCCCGACGACCGCGACGAACTCGCCCGGCCTCACCGCGAAGTCGACGTCGTCGAGCGCGACCACGGGCTCCGCGCCCCCGCCGGGATAGCGCTTGGTCACGCCCCGCAGCTCGATGCTATACATCGCGGCGACGCGCCGCGACCCCCACGACGGCGAGCCCGGCGGCGCCGACGATCCCCACCGCTCCGAGCGTGCCGAGCGTGCCGAACGCGCCGAGCGTCCCGATCGCGTTGGTTCTCCCGTCGTCACCCCCGCTCGCGTCGGGGAGCGCCACCGTGTCGGTCTCGACGTACCGCACGCCGCGCTCGGTGTAGGCGATCCGGATCGGGACCTCCTCGGCGACGGACGCGTTCACGCTGGTGCGCAGGTCGAAGGCGACGAAGTCCCCCTCGCCGACCGCGCCGACGAAGTACTCCCCGCCGGCCGCGGTCGGTGCGACGCCGGGCTCGTCCCCAACGGAGACGACGACGCCCTCCATCTCGCCGCTCCCCGAATTACCGAGGTTGGCGTCGACGAGGACGTCCCCGTCCTCGGTCGTCTCGACCGCCGCGTCCGTGACGGTCGGCGCCGCGTCGTTCGCGGGATACCGGAGCGTCGACGTCGCGGTGCGCTCCGCGCCGGCTCCCGCCTGCGCGTCGAGGCCCGACCGGAACGCCGCCGTGAACGTTACCTCCGAGCGTCGATCGAGCGGCCCGAGGTCGACGATGACCCGCCGCTCCTCGCCGGGCGCGACGTCCTCGACGACGTACGGGCCGGCCTCGAACTCGGCGTCGCCGGTCGCGCTCTCGCCGTCGGTCCCGTCCGCGCCCTCGCCGCCCGCGACCGGCTCGCCGACCGCGGTCAGGCTCACGCGGTCGGCGGTCGTGGTCCCGGTGTTGACCACGGTCACCGCCACCGGGGCGTCGGCCGACCGCACGGCCTCCTCGGCGTCGTCGCCGGTGTCGAGCCCGCCGCCACCGCCGCCGAAGACCCCCTCGATCCCCCCGAGGTCGATGCCGCCGGCGTTCTCGCTCTCCTCGTCGCTCCGGAGGTCTTCCGGGGCGAGCCCACGCGTGCGGAGGTCGAGCGCCACCTCGGCCGGCTGGACGTCGACGACGACGTCGCGCGTCACCGTGACGGTCTCCGCGTCCTCCTCGCCGTCGGTCGCCTCCTCCTCTGCGACCACTTCGACGGTGAGGCGGCGCTCGCCGGGCTCGTCGAACCGCGTCCACAGCGTCAGGTCGAGAGAGTCGCCGGGCGAGAGCGCGCCCACGGCGGTCGCCTCGTCCAGCGGGTCGGCGTCGCCGTCCGCGTCGAGGACCCTGACGCTGGTCACGTCGGCGGCGTCGGGGCTCCCGCCGGAGTTCGAGACGCTGACGTTCAGCGCCGTGCGCTCGCCCACCGCGGGAGCGGTCGAACTCGGCTCGATCTCGTCGATCGCGATCCGCGCGTCGGGTACCGCCGCGGCCCCGCCGACGGCCGCCAACACCGAGAGGAGGGCCACCAACGCGGCTGTCGTTCGTGTGGAAATCAATGTCAAGCCTGTTACGGGACCGATCGGGATATATCCGTCGTAGGCCCGGATCGCGAACGGCACGCGCGGCCGAAAACGGACGCGCGGTCGGAAGACGACGCGGTGCGAGCCGACGCCCGCACGGCGCGGCTAAAACGGCCGGGTCGTCGCCGGGACGTACCGGTTACGGATGCTTTTTCAACCGTCCGGCGTAAGAACGGGTAATGAGCCAAGGCGACACCGCGAGAGCGGGTGACCGACGATGATGGGCAACAACGACCAGCAGGCGTACGACCGCGGCACGTCGCTGTTCTCGCCCGACGGCCGCATCTATCAGGTCGAGTACGCGCGCGAAGCGGTCTCGCGCGGCGCGCCGAGCGTGGGGATCCGCACGGCGGACGGCGTCGTGTTCGTCGCGATGTCCCGCGCCTCCTCGACGCTGATGGAGGTCGAGAGCATCGAGAAGCTCCACAAGCTCGACGACCACCTCGGCACCGCGAGCGCGGGTCACGTCGCCGACGCCCGCCAGCTGATCGACCTGGCGCGCCGGCAGTCGCAGGGGAACCGCCTGCGCTACGGCGAGCCCGTCGGCGTCGAGACGCTGACGAAGTTCCTCACCGACCACATCCAAGAGAACACCCAGCGCGGCGGCACCCGACCGTACGGCGCTGCGCTCCTCATCGGCGGCATCGAGAACGGCGAGCCGCGCCTGTTCGCCGCCGACCCCTCCGGCACGCCGAACGAGTGGAAGGCGACCGTCATCGGCGGCGGTAGGCAGGACATCCAGGGCCACCTCGAAGAGGAGTGGTCGGACGACCTCTCGTTGAGCGCCGGCATCGAACTCGGCCTCTCCGCGCTCGCGGCGCACGAAGACGAGTTCGAGCCCGCCGACGTCGCGGTCGCGACGATCACCGAGGCCGACGGATACCAGACCGTCCCCACCGACGAGGTCGCCTCGGCGTTCGAGTCGGTCGGACTGGCTACCGAGGACGACGAGTCCGAGGCCGGCGATGACGAGTCGAGCGGTGACGACGGCGACGCCGACGAGTCAGACGACGCCGACGACGAGTAACCCCGCCGGCCCGTCGCCCGATCGCTTTTCTCCCGCGGCGTCGAACGCGAGGCATGGCACGCATCGCCGACCTCGTCGCCTATCCGCTGAAGTCGAACGACGGCGTGGCCCTCGATCGCGCCGAGATCGGCCCGGCGGGCGCGCTCCGCGGAGACCGCACCTACGCGCTCGTCGAGGCCGGCGTCGACCCGCACGAGGCCTCCGTCGGCGAGGGCGGCGGCTACGTTAACGGGAAGCGCGAGCCCGCGGTCCACGGCCTCCGCGCGAGCTACGAGCTGGTCGCTCCGACCGACGCGACGCCGACCGCGGTGACCCTCTCGCGACCGGCCCGTCCGGAAACGGACGCCGCGGCGGACGAGCGGCGCTTCGCGCTCCCCGAGGAGGGCGACGCGGTCGAGGCGTGGGTCGGCGAGTACCTCGGCTACGCCGTCGACCTGGTCCGCGAGCCCGACGGCGGGCTCCCGGACGACCGAGCCGCCCCCGGTCCGACGGTAGTTTCACGCGCGACCCTAGAGACCGTCGCCGGCTGGTTCGACGCAGTGGCGGACGCGACGGAGATGCGCCGGCGGCTCCGTCCGAACGTGGTCCTCGACGACTGCCCCGCGTTCTGGGAGGACAGGCTGTTCGCCGACCGCGGCGAGGCCGTCCGGGTCACCGTCGGCGACGCCGAGTTGCTCGGCGTCAACCCCTGTCAGCGCTGCGTCGTCCCGTCGCGGGACCCGGACACGGGCGACGAGATCGAGGGATTCCGCGAGATCTTTCTGAGGAACCGTCGCGCGACCCTTCCGACCTGGACCGAGAGCGACCGCTTCGACCACGACTTCCGGCTGATGGTGAACACCGTCGTCCCCGAGGCGCAGTGGGGGTCGACCCTCGCCGTCGGCGACCGGGTGACGATTGAGGGGGTCGTCGAGATCGCCGAGGAGGACGGGACCGTCGAGATCGCCGAGGAGGACGGGACCGTCGAGGTCGCCGGCGAGGACGGGACCGCCGCGGCCACGACGAGGGAGGAGCGATGACTCGACGGGGGACGCCTGGTCGGGAGAGCTCGGCTGCTCAGTCGACGGAGCGACGGATCTGGTACGGGTACGGTCAGCTGACCCGTGCCGAGAAGAGCCGCTTCGGCGTCTTCCTCCACGACACCACGCGGCTGTTCGCGGAGATCTCGGTGTTCTCGCTGCCCGTGTTACTGTTCGTGATGGAGTACCCGGCCACCGGGTGGTTCGACGCGAAGGCGACGGGGCTCGTCGCCTGGCTCACCGCGGTGATCGTCGGAACGCTCGTCCGAGGCGGCTTCGTCCGCCCGCTCGCGACGCCGATCCCCGGGTGGGTGACCCTCTCGCCGTCGCTGTTGCTCGCGCGGGTCCCCTACTTCAACGGCGGACTGGCGCTGGCGATCTTCGGCGGCCTCCGGGTGGAGCAGGCGGTCACGGGTATCGCTCCGGCGAGCGGTGGGGTCGGTGTCGCCGCCGGGCTCGCGTGGGCGGTCGGCGCCGCGGCGCTGCTCTCGCTGTGTTTCCCGTGGTTCGCGGAGCGGTGGCTCTCGGTCGTCGGGTGAGTCAGAACACGGGACGGCGACGTGAGAGCCGGATTCAGCGCCCGCCGTCGGTCATCGCGACCGGCTCGTCGTCCGCCGCCTCGGCCGGCGCGTCGCTCCCGTCGCGGGTCGGCTCCTCGACGCTCGCGGTGTCGGGCGTCGTCTCGCCGACGCCGAAGTGGTTCCAGAGCGTGACGACGACGACCGCGTACGCGACGAGGTCGTAGTGAACGGCGCCCTCGAAGGCCGTGAACGCGGCGAGCGTGCTGTACCCAAAGAGGGCGACGACGCTCCCGACGAACACGCTCTCGCTCGTGACTCGCCCGGCAGCCGCGGCCGCGAGGGACCGCTTGATCAGGGGGCCGCAGGCGACGAGGAAGGCGACTCCCGAGAGCGCCCCCAGGTTGACGAAGAAGTGCGTCGCCACCCGCGAGTCGAGGATCGACTGGAGGTACTGGACCGTAATCGGGTCGTAGAACAGCCACTCGATCCGGGTGGGGTAGAGAACGGCGATGTAGGGCGTCGCCACCATCAGCCCGAAGAGGACGGCGACGGCGACGCGGGCGGAGGCGAACTGCGCGGCGCGCCGAACTTCGAACGCCGCGTCGCCCGGCGCGACCACGAGTCCGCAGGACTCCAACCTCTCCTTGAGTTCCTCGCGGGAGACGTCGGGGTCGTGGTGGATCCCCACCGTCCCGTTCCGCTCCGTCGCCGAGGCGGCGCTGACGCCGTCGGTGTCGTGGAGGACGGCCTCCAAGAGCCCCTCGCGTCGCTTCGTGTCGATCCCGTCCACGGAGAAGGTGTCGTGGACGTGCGGCTCGGGCACCCGTGACACTCGCGGTCCCTCGTTGTCGGGCACCGAGGCGTGTCGACGGTCGCCCGCCGACGCGTCCAGCCCCCGTTCGCGGGCCACGGCGTCAAGCCGGGTCGAACGCCCGTGACGGTCGTCTGGCATGTGAACTACCTTCGTCCGCATCAGCATGAAACTTCCCCCGTCCGGTCCCCGCCCGAGCGGTTCGTCGACGGCAGACCCGCCACGCCCGCCTTACTTCGCGAAGTAGCTGGTCAGGTACCCCGAGAGGAACGAGGCGATCCCGACCGCGGCCAGCAGTTCGCCCGTCGACCAGTCGTCGTCGGTCTCGGAGCGCGCGGCCGCCGCGGTCACGGCGAGGCTGATGACGAGCGAGATGATCCCGTTGCTGAGGTCGGTCTTGAATCCCATGACGATCTTAGGCGCCGCCGGCGCATAGTCGTTCGGGCGGGCGGCGCCCCGGTCAGGCGTTGACCGACTCGAGGTACGAGGTAACGATCATCTGTCCCCTCCGCGTGAGCGTCGCGCCCGACTCGCCGTCGACGACGAGCTCCTCGTCGCGGAGCGTGTCGAGGACCATCGACGTCTGCGTGACGTCGCCCGTGACCACGTCGGCGATGTTCGCCTCGCCGCCGGTCGAGTAGATCGACACGAGGATCTCGATCTGCTCCTCGGTCGGATCGAAGGACTGGAGCTCCTCGAGGACTTCGTCGTACTCCAGCTTGAGGTACCGCCCGAGCACGTTCAGCGTGCGCTCGCTCGAGACGGTCGTGATCGAGGTGACGGTCCGCGAGTCGACGACGTGACGGAACACGAGCGCGGGGCGCCGTGTCCCCGCCAGCGTCCGTTCGGTTCGCTCGTAGTCGATAACGGCGGAGAGGTCGACCTCGAACGGGTCGGGACAGTCGACGAATCGAATCGCCCCGGCGGACAGCCTGACCGACGCCGCGTGGTCCGACGCGTCCGTGACGCGACCGCCGACCTTCGCGGGATGTCGAACGGTGACCGTCACGCTGCCGAGGAGCGCCTTGAACAGCAACCGGACGAACCTGTCCATGTCGTCCGGCTCTCCCTCCACGAGGGCCGTGCGTCGCTCGTCCCCCCGCTCGTACGCGACGGTCACGCTGTCGCTAAAAAACGAGCGGAGGTCCCCCGGGACCGTCCCGACGACCACGTCGAACACCCCGGCCAGCGGGACGGTCGCCGTGCCGTCGTCCGTCGCGAGCACCAGTCGACGCTGGCTCAGGAGCACCCGTCCCGTCACCGGCTCGTCGCTCGTGAGATCCGTGGCGTGAACGCGACCGACGAAGTCGGCGACGATGGACTCTTCCATCGAACCAGTGTACACGTCGTCCGCTATTTACTGTTACCCACGGGGTATCAGTCGTGATAACCATTTGTCAGGCCCGCGGCGGCGCACGAGCGAACGTGTTCGGTGCTCGTGTGGCGTGATTCGGTCGTTCCCGTGGCGTGATTCGGTCGTTCGTGTGGCGCGATCGGGCCGCTCGTTTCGTCGCCGAGAGGCGGGGAACAGCAAAGCCTAATGAGGTGGGCACCAAATCTTCTGGTGATGCCCACAGTAGAATACCTCAACTACGAAGTGCTCGACGACCACGGCTGGTCGATGGACGACGACAACCTCTTCGAGGAGGCCGCCGAGGCCGACCTCGACGCCGAGGACTACGGTAGCCTCGACGTGAACCAGGGCGAGTACATCCTCGAGTCCGCCGAGGCTCAGGGCTACGACTGGCCCTTCTCGTGCCGCGCCGGTGCCTGCGCCAACTGCGCCGCCATCGTGAAAGAGGGCGACATCGAGATGGACATGCAGCAGATCCTCTCCGACGAGGAAGTCGAAGACAAGAACGTCCGTCTCACCTGCATCGGGAGCCCGACGGCCGACGAGGTCAAGATCGTCTACAACGCGAAGCACCTCGACTACCTGCAGAACCGCGTCATCTAAGACACGGCACCATGGGCTAACCATGGTCCGATAACGCGATTTCTATCGCGTTACAGACGTCTACAGCGCTCTTTCTCCGTTTACCCCTTGGTTTAGAGAAACGTCGAACCGGATCGTCTCGCAGCGTACTCCCGTCGATGTCTCGGCGGTCGAGTTAGCAACGCCGCCCGGACGCTTGCGAGTTCGACCCACGAGCGCGAGCGATACGGCGCGGACGCCCTCGGACACCGCCGACCGGGCGGTGACCGCCGGGATCACCCGTGAAACCGGTACAGCGACGTGACGTACGGCAGCCGGTTGAGCATCCAGATCGCGACCGGCAGTCCCACGATCGTGACCGCCAGGAACGACGCCACGTTCGCCCACAGCAGGCTCAGCCACCAGCCGACGAGGACGAAGTAGATCGCCCGGACGGCGAGCGAGTGCTGCCCCCGTCCCGACTCGGACTCCGAGAGCGACCGCGGCTCCGCGAGGGTGAGCACCGTCGGCACGAGGTTGATCAGCTTGATACCGATCGGAAGCAGGACGACCGTGACGTTGAGCAGCCACGCGGTGTTGACGACGATCGGCGTCACCCACCAGCCGACGAACACGAACCACAGCGCGCGAACCAGGAGGGACCGTTGTGCCATGGGTCAAGATAGATTCCCAGGCGGTAAATCCGTATCGTCGAACGCGGCGGCCCCCGAATCGCTCGGACGGAGACACTGCGAACCGCGGGGTCCGCGACCGCCACCGGGGAAACGATACGCTCAGAGCTCGATCCGTTTCGTCTCCGACGTGCTGTCGCCGTTCGCGTCCGTGACGGTGAGCGTGACATCGTACGTCTGGCCCTGCCCGTCGCGCTCTCGGTGTCGGTGGCGCCCCGACGCGGTCGACCCGCTGACGGAGGCGGTCTCGGACCCCTTCTGACTGCCGTCGCGTGCGAACACCGTTTCGACCGTGTCGAGGTCGCCGCCCGCGTCGGAGACCGCCCAGTCGATTTCGACCCACGCCCACGTCGGGTTGCCGATATCTGTGAGTTCGAACCGGTCGATCTCGGGAACGGTTTGGCCGGCGTCGGTCGTGAACGTCAGGGTATCGCCGGTGTCGGTGTCGCCGTCGCTGGCCTCCGCGACCGCGCGGAACTCGTAGTCCGTACCGCTTTCGAGGCCGTTCACGCTCTCGCTGAACGACCCGGTCGCGGACAGCGTCTGGATACCGGTCGCCGACCAGCTACTGGCGCCCCCTTCGCGATACTCGAAGGAGACGTCCGCGCTGTCGGCTCCGCCCAGGTCGTCCAGGACGCCGTTCAGCGTCGCGCTCGTTTCGTCGACGTCGACCGCCTCGGCGGTGGTAACCGACACGCTCGTCTCCTGGTCACTGGCTTCGGTGCTGAACGTGTGCGCTTGGTAGACGTTGCCGGCCGGGTCCAGCTCCCGGACGGTGAGCTGAGAACTTGTCAGCGTCAGCGAGTAGAACTGGTTCTGCTCGGCGATGTAGTCGGTGAACCACTCGTCGTCGTGCGAGCGGTTCCCGCGGTATCCCGTGCCGAACTGCATGACGCCGTCGACCCCGTCCGTGTCTTCCACCAGGTATCCGTCCGCCCCGCCGTCGAGCGGAATGTAGTCGCCCGAGGCGGGCTCCGTCTCGACGACCGTGTAGGGTACCGTGTACTCGCGGAGGTGGATGTGCCCGGCAAAGTGACACAGGACCGAGTCGTCCTCCCACAGCGTTCGCAGCCACTCGTCGCGGAGCAGCCGCTGTAAGTCATCGTCCTCGGGGACGCGCCGGTTCCCGCCCGTCAGCAGCGGGCTGTGGTGGAACGGGATCGTACAGCGCACGCTCTGGTCTATCGCACCACTCAGCCAGGCGCCCACGTCCGCGGGGTACGCCGAGTGCGTGTCCAGCGCGAGCAGCTGCAGGTAGTCGCCGACCGTCACCTGGCCGTAGTTCTCGCCGGCCGGGTCGAGGGACCTCGGGTTCCCGTAGAAGAACTGGAAGACGCCCTGTCCGGGGTTCACGCTCCCCGTCCCGTCCCAGCTGTGGTTGCCGACCTCGTGGTTGCCGGGGATCGGGAGGACGGGATGGAGCCGGTTCTCGTCGAGCGTCCCGTACCACTCCCTGAACAGGTCCAGCCACCAGTCGACGACTTCCTCGTCGGACCGGTTGTTCGTCGATCCGTCGCCCCACGTGATGTAGTCCCCGCCGAAGAGGATCAGGTCCGGATCCTCCTCGCGGACAGGGACCACGTCGGAGGGGTCGCTCATCCCGTCGCCGTTGTCGATGTGGATGTCGGAGTAGAGCGCGATGTCGAGCCCGACGTCGGGCAGCGCGGCGGGCAGCGTCCGCCACTCGACCGACTTGAGCGTCGTCCCGCCTTCGCGGATCTCACCGTGGTAGGTCGTGCCGTCGCTCAACCCCGTGAGGTCGACGGCGTACCGATAGATCCCGTTCTTCTCGGGAACGGCCGTCCCGGTCACCGTCTCCTGCCGGGATGGGTCGCTCGGATCGGTCCCGTACGCGAACGTCTGCTCGCCGCCGTCCGCGCCGTCGCGCTCGTCGATCCAGTAGATCAGCGATTGGCTCGTCGGATCGGCGGCGAGGTTGTAGTACGGGGAGACGAGGTCGGACGTCCCGCCGCCGCTTCCGGTGGTGAACGTCGCGACGCCGCCGACGTCGGTGTCGCCGTCGCCGGCCTCGGCGACCGCGCGGAACTCGTAGTCCGTGCCGCTCTCGAGCCCGGTGAGCTCCTCGCTGAAACTACCGGTCGCGGACAGCGTCTGCGGCGTCGTCGCGTTCGAGCGGTCGCCGCTCGGTCCCCACTCGAAGGAGACGTCCGCGCTGTCGGCCCCGCCGAGGTCGTCGAGGGCTCCGTTCAACGTGGCCGTCGTCTCGTCGACGGCGGTGGCGTCGTCGGTCGTGACCGAGAGACTCCCCTCTCCGCCCCCACCGCCGTCGCCGTCGTCCACTTTCCTCAGCCCGTCGAACCACCGTTCGGTCCCGGACCTCCCGTAGACGAGCCAGCCGATCCCGCCCGTGGCAAACTCCCGTCCGTCCGAGATCGACGCCTCGGCGTCGGTGCCGGAGATCGAATTGAGAAGCGCGTCCTCGCCGGAGGGGTTGTGCTCGTAGATCTCGTAGGTGAACGCGTGGGCCGTGCCCGTGTCCTCGGTCTCCAGGCGGTGGCGCAGCCACCGCTCGTCTCGCGTCGTCGTGAACTCCGTGTCCACGGCGAAGTACTCCGAGGTACCGTCGACGTAGAGTCCGAGTCGCATCCGGTCGTCGCGAAGCGAGTGATCGATCGAGTAGTGGTTGTCCCGGTCCGTCTCGCTCTGGGGGAGGAAGTGAAGCCGATCGCCCGCGTCCGCCCTCGACCACGTGTACCACTCGACCGTGTCGCCGATCGAGGGGTAGGTGTCCAACCCGCTCGTCGAGTTGATGAACAGCCCGGAACTGTTCGCCGAGTACAGCGACTGGTTACCCTCGAAGACGGTGTCGGTGGCGACGTCGAACGCTCGGATGCTGGACGAGTAGACGTCGTCGAGCGTCGTCGTCCCGTCGTACCGTTCGAAGTCCTCGATGACCGTTGCTGCCGCCTCCACACCGGTCGCGCTTCCGAGCCCGCCGAGCGTCGCGGCCAACGCGACGTAACTACGACGAGTAATGTCGATTCCGGGTCCCCGCTGGTTTTCGCCGTGGTTTTCTTCGTTCGTCATGTCGTGTGCGTGCCCACCAGTTGGCGTTCAACGGCCCCGTCGAAGCCCACGTTCTGCGGTCGGGTTCCGCGGCTCGTCGAATACGGCGAACCTGTTCAAAAGGTAAGGTGATAAAATGAATTCAGCCGTTCGGGACAGTCACGACGCGTGATGAGAAACGCAGTCGCAGGTCAGCGAGGGGGGAGAGGAAGGGCCGAACGACTCCTCGCCCTTCGATTCGCGACGTCGCCTACCAGGCGGACCACGCCGTCAGGCTCTCGTCGCGGCCGTACACCCGCTTGCAGTCCTTGGCGTACGCGAAGTCGCCGTCGTGGTCCAGCTTCTCGTGGCGGTACTCGGGGGCGTCCTCGCGGATCTGGACGCCCTCGACGACGAACTCCTCGTCCCCGAACTCGACGGTCTCGCCGACGGTGAACTCGTAATCGCCGGGAACGTTCACCCGGACCGAGCGCGTCTCGTCGGCGTTCCCGTCCTTCGGGTGCAGCGTCACCGGGACGGTGACGTTGTCGACCGCGCGGGTCCACAGCGTCTCGACGGTCTCGATGTCGGCCTCCTCGACGCGCCGTTCCGGGCCGACTTCGATCCCGGTCACCCGGACCTGCATCAGCGCGTCGGGGGTGTCGACGACGAACTCCTCGCCCGTCGCGACATAGGTGTCCGCGGGCACGTCCATCCGGGTGGTGAACGACTCGCCGTCCTGCGAGACGACGATCTTCAGTTCGACGGTGTCCTCCTCCGGAATCTCGGTCTTGTACGTGTGGTCGCAGTCGGTACAGCGGACGGTCGCCTGTCCGCCGGGGCGCAACACTTCGTGGACGGTCTCCTCGCCCGGCGAACACGACGGGCAGGCGAGACCGACTCGGTCTCCTGTTTCGGTCATTACGGCGTCGTATCCGCCGCTCGCGTAAATATCCGCCCCTGTGGCCGCGGTGCGTCACACGCTCGCGTGGGGGTCGCCCGCCCCGATGTCGACGGGGGCCGGTCGCCGCCGGAGTAAGGAAACTGGTTTATCGGTGTCTGGGAAACGGTCGCCCATGATCGTACCCGGATCCAGTTCACAGCTGCTCGCGGCCGCGCTCGCCGAGGAGACGGGCCGGTCGCTCGCGACGCCGACATACGACCGGTTCCCCGATGGAGAGGCGCTCGCGGCGGTCCCCGACTTCGCCGGCGACGAGGCGACGATCGTCGCGGCGACCGATTCCGACGAGGCGTGGGTCGAACTGCTCCAGCTCCAGGACGCCGTCCGCGAGGTCGGCGCGGAGCGCGTGACCACCGTCATCCCGTACATGGGGTACGCCCGACAGGACGAGTCGTTCGGCGACGGCGAGCCGGTGTCGGCGCGGGCGATGGCGCGGGCGGTCTCCACCGGCACCGACCGCGTCGTCCTCGTCAACCCCCACGAGGCGGACGTCGCCGACTTCTACGACGTGCCCGTCGAGACGGTCGACGCCGCGAGCGTCCTCGCCGAGCCGCTGCCGAGCGATCTCGCGGAGCCGCTATTCCTCGCGCCGGACGAGGGGGCGATCGGCATCGCCGAGACGGTTCGGGACGCCTACGGCGCGGGCGAGACGGACTACTTCGAGAAGCGCCGCGACCGCGAGACGGGTGCCGTCGCGGTGTCGCCGTCGGACGCTCCCGTGTCGGGTCGGGACGTGGTCGTCGTCGACGATATCGTCGCCACCGGGTCGACGATGAGCGAGTCGGTCGCCGTGTTGACCGACCGCGGCGCGGCGCGGGTGCTCGCGGCCTGCGTGCATCCCATGCTCGCGGCCAACGCCGTGACGAAGCTCCGCGGCGCCGGCGTCGGTCGCATCGTCGGCACCGACACCCTCGAGCGCGGCTGTAGCGTCGTCAGCGTCGCGCCCGCCCTCGCCGACGCGCTCGAATAGGTCTTCTCGGCTCTGTTACACTCCCGATAGTGATCGGTTTCAGTATCCGTACTGCGGACAGCGCGCGTATCCGCACGGAAATATACCCTAACTCGATCGAAGCGGAGCGGTCAACATAGGGGAGCGATGCAACGCGATCTACACCGAACTATCTACCGGCTGGTAAGACACTCGTGCAAGATATAGAGGATGCATTCAGCATCTCGTCGTCGTTCGTTTCGCCGCTTTCTGACTGAACTGGCTGATAAAGGAACGCCGCTATTACAGTAACCAATTTATTTTTCTTTCTCTTGTGGACACTATGGACTTGGTAGAATTAATCCGTTCCACGGTGTGGAAACTGCTGAGTCAATACTACGAATACGCTGTCGTCTATAGCGGGCCCGAAGAAATGGATGTGATTTACGAAGGAGAGACACGGGTCTACCTCAATGGCTGGGTTAAAACGGAAGACGGCTACCTCTTCTCACCGAACACCGTTCACCATATAGAAGATCAGACGCTCCGTGAAAATTCTCAGCGGATGTATTAACCGACTCAATCCCTCTCGGTCATCTGCGAACCAGTTTTCTGAAGAACTTCTGTGCAAGATACGCGCCCTGCATCTTGCACGGCGATCGAAATATCGCCTGAAACTGGTAGGATTCGCGTCGGTCAATACGCAGGTACATTCTACTGCCTGTTTCGAGATTTATTCGGAGAGTATAACCTAGTTCCAATACGGACCACGCGTTCTGTATCTCGCACGGTATTACGGGGAATCGAGGAGAAAGCCTCGCGCTTCAGCGCGGGGATGAATCCGACAACGGTGCCATGAGAGATTTGATGTTTCTGGGGGATGTTTTTAAGGACGTATAATTCATACGGATAGCTAGCCGAGGCGGCCTGCCCGCCCACCTAATCGGACAATATCGGGATTCCCCGATTCCAAGCAGAAGACAC
>NZ_JAWOBM010000050.1:0-35225 GCF_046498025.1 Halorubrum sp. | reverse complement strand
CGCCCTCGACGACCTCGACGGGGTGGTCTCGGCGAAGGCCAACTACGCCACCGACGAGGGGTCCGTCGAGTACGA
Source organism: Halorubrum sp. (assembly GCF_046498025.1). Taxonomy (NCBI): domain Archaea; kingdom Methanobacteriati; phylum Methanobacteriota; class Halobacteria; order Halobacteriales; family Haloferacaceae; genus Halorubrum; species Halorubrum sp. Next base: position 35,150 of record NZ_JAWOBM010000050.1, on the reverse strand, counting down.
CCCGGAAGCGGTGTCGCTCGGCGAGATATTCGACGCGATCGAGGCGGCCGGCTACGGCGCGGTCAGCGAGACCGTCACCGTCGCGATCACGGACATGACCTGTGCGAACTGCGCGGAGACCAACGCGGAGACCCTCGAATCGACGCCCGGCGTCATCGAGGCGACGGTGAACTACGCGACCGACGAGGCGCAGGTCAGGTACAACCCGGCAGACGCCTCCCGCGCCGACCTCTACGACGCGATCGAGTCGGCGGGCTACTCGCCGGTCCGCGAGGGTGACGGCGACGGGGCCGACGGCGACGCGGCGAGCGAGGAGTCCGGCGGTGACGCGCGCGACGCGGCCCGCGAAGAGGAGATCCGCAAACAGCTCCGCCTGACCCTCTTCGGGGCGGCGCTCGCGACGCCGCTGCTGTTGTTCATGGCCGATCACCTGCTGTTCGGCGGCGAAATCTTCCCGGAGACCGTCTTCGGCGTCCCGATCGGGTGGGTGCAGTTCCTGCTCGCCACGCCCGTGCAGGTCGTCTTGGGCCGCCCGTTCTACAGGAACTCCTACAAGGCGCTCGTCACCAACGGGCGCGCCAACATGGACGTGCTGATCGCGCTCGGCTCCACGACCGCGTACGGCTACTCGGTCGCGGTCCTCGCCGGCGTCGTCGCCGGGAGCCTCTACTTCGACACGGCGGCGTTCATCCTCGTGTTCATCACCCTCGGCAACTACCTCGAGGCCCGTTCGAAGGGGCAGGCCGGCGAAGCGCTCCGGAAGCTCCTGGAGATGGAGGCCGACACCGCCACGCTCGTCGACAGAGCGGCGTCGGAGACGCCGCATGCAGACGGCGAAGCCGTCGACGGGGACGGGACCGAGCGGGAGGTCCCCATCGACGAGGTCGAGGTCGGCGACCGGATGAAGGTCCGCCCGGGCGAGCAGATCCCGACGGACGGCGTCGTCGTCGACGGACAGAGCGCGGTCGACGAGTCGATGGTGACCGGCGAGTCGGTCCCCGTCGAGAAGTCCGTGGACGACGAGGTGATCGGCTCGACGATCAACGAGAACGGCGTGCTCGTCGTCGAGGCGACCAAGGTGGGCGCCGACACCGCGCTCCAGGGGATCGTTCGGACGGTGAAGGAGGCGCAGTCGCGCCAGCCCGAGATACAGAACCTCGCCGACCGCATCTCCGCGTACTTCGTCCCGACGGTCATCGTCAACGCCCTGCTGTGGGGGACCGTCTGGTATCTCTTCCCCCAGGCGCTCGCCGGATTCGTGAGCGCGCTCCCGCTCTGGGGGCTCGTCGCCGGCGGCCCGGCCGTCGCCGGCGGCGCGGTCTCCGTCTCCGAGTTCGCGATCGTCGTGTTCGCCTCCTCCGTGCTCATCGCCTGTCCCTGCGCGCTCGGGCTGGCGACGCCCGCGGCGACGATGGTCGGCACCACGATCGGCGCCGGCCACGGCGTTCTGTTCAAGGGCGGCGACGTACTCGAACGCGCCAAGGACGTCGACACCGTCGTCTTCGACAAGACGGGAACGCTCACCGAGGGCGAGATGCGGCTGACCGACGTGGTCGCGTTCGACCGCGACGGCGTCCCCGTTCCGGACGGCGGAGCGGCGCAGCGGCCCGACTCCGCCGACGGCGACCTCCCGACACAGACCGCCGACCACGGCGCGGAAGCCGAGGTTGTCCGGCTCGCCGCGATCGCCGAACGCGGCAGCGAACACCCGCTCGCTCGCGCCATCGTCGACGGCGCTCGCGAGCGCGGCCTGGGCGTCCCGGACCCGGACTCCTTCGAGAACGTCCCCGGTCACGGCGTGCGCGCGACGCTTGAGGGCGACGAGATCCTGGTCGGGAACCGCAAGTTGCTGGCGGACGAGGGGATCGACGCTTCGCCCGCGACCGAGACGATGGAGCGCCTCGAGCGGGAGGGGAAGACGGCGATGCTCGTCGCGTTCCGAGGCGAACTGGTCGGCGTCGTCGCCGACGCCGACACCGTCAAGGAGGGCGCGGCGGACGCCGTGGCGGCGCTCAGAGACCGCGGCGTCGACGTGATGATGATCACCGGCGACAACGAACGCACCGCCCGCGCCGTCGCCGAGCAGGTCGGGATCGACCCCGAGAACGTCCGGGCCGGCGTCCTCCCGGAGGACAAGTCCGACGCGGTCGAAGCGATTCAGGCCGACGGCCGACAGGCGATGATGGTCGGCGACGGCGTCAACGACGCGCCCGCGCTCGCCGTCGCGTACGTCGGCACCGCTATCGGGAGCGGCACCGACGTCGCCATCGAGGCGGCGGACGTGACGCTGATGCGAGACGACCCGCTCGACGTGGTGAAGGCGATCCGCGTCTCGGACGCGACCCTCCAGAAGATCAAACAGAACCTCGTGTGGGCGTTCGGCTACAACACGCTGATGATCCCGCTCGCCTCGCTCGGTCTGCTCCAGCCCGCGCTGGCCGCCGGGGCGATGGCGCTCTCCAGCGTGAGCGTGCTCACGAACAGCCTGCTGTTCCGCCGGTACGAGCCCGACCGCGACTACCGGCTGTTCGGTCGGTTCCGGTAGTCGCCGTCGCGTCTTCACCTCCGCGAACGAGGTCTCCGTGCCCCGATCGCTAGCGGAACTGAATCGCCGACGTCCCCGCCCGAAACACCCTCTCGGTTCCGACGCTGCACGGACCGCCTCTCTCGTATAGACTACGAAAACTACGGCTCAGCGGGTATAAATTGCCGTAGTACGGTTCTCGAAACAGGGAACCGCACCAACACTCTCTTTTGTGCGTGAGCGAGTAACTGCATGGTCCCGATAGCGCTCTCCGGCGCTTTGATCCCCGAGTGGGTGACGTTGCTCTCGCCGGAGCTCGCGAGCCGTGCGCAGTTCGGATGGACAATCTCCGTTCACATTATCTTCGCCGCCCTCTCGGTCGGGCTTGCGCCGTTCATTGTCTACTTCACCTGGAAAGACGTTCGGACCGACGCCGATCGGTTCACACGGCTGCGGTCGTTCTGGGTGAAGGTGTTCGCCGCCGGGTTCGTCATGGGAACGGTCACCGGAATCCCGATGAGCTTCCAGTTCGGGACGAACTTCCCGCAGTTCGCCGAGGTAGCCGGAGAGATGATCGGCGGGCCCCTGGCCTTCGAAGCGAAGATGGCGTTCTTCCTCGAGGCCGTCTTCCTCGGCGTGTTGCTGTTCGGTCGGGAGCGCGTCAGCGATCGGACCTACGTCCTCTCGTCGGTACTGGTGGGAGTCGGGGCTTGGCTGTCGGCCTTCTGGATCCTGATCGTCAACGCCTGGATGCAAACTCCGCAGGGCTTCGAGATGGTCACTCGCAACGGCATGGAGGTCGCGAGGCTCACCGACCCGATTGCCGCGTTCTTCACGCCGCGGATGCCCTGGATGTACGTGCATATGGTCAACGCGTCGGTGATATCCGTCGCGCTACTGGTCGCCGGCGTCTCGGCGTACATCGTCTGGAAAAAGCGCGACGCGGCGGCTTGGAACGCGGCGTTGCGGCTTGCCGTGCTGATACTGCTCGTCACCGCACCGCTACAGGCGGTCCACGGCGATGCGTACGGTCGCCACGTCGCGGACACGCAGCCGCAGAAATTCGCCGCTATGGAAGCTCACTACGAGACCGGCACGGCGGACTTACACCTGATCGCGTTCCCGAAGAGCGTCGACGCGATCACCGACCCGAAAGCGGAGAACCTCTTCACCGTGAGCCTCCCCGGCGTCGGTTCGTTCCTCGCCAGCGGCGGTGAGTTCGACGCCGAAGTGCTCGGGCTAAACGAGTACGAGGAAAACCCGCCCGTAGCGCTCGTGTTCTGGTCGTTCCGGTTCATGGTCGGGCTCGGATTCCTGTTCATCGGGCTGGCGCTGTGGGGCGGGTATCTCATCTACGACGGACGCCTCTCGGAGAGCGACCGGTTCCTGAAGGCGATGATCGCCGCGTCGCCCCTCGGCTACGCGGCGCTGCTCACTGGGTGGTACGTCACCGAGATCGGTCGTCAACCGTGGGTCATTCAGGGCGAACTCACGACCAGTGACGCCGTCTCGTCGACGTTAACCGGGACGGAAGCGACCCTGACGCTCGTCGGGTTCGTCGGTATCTATATCGGATTGCTGTTGGTGGCCCTGCACGTGCTGCGGTGGCTGGTCGAAAACGAACTCCGAGAACTCGGCGTAGACGCGTCGAGCGACGACCGCTGGTACGGTCCGGTTCCGAAGGTGACCGACGATGACTGACTCGCTGTTTCCCGTCGACGCGTATCTCGTCGGCGCACTACCCGAGATCTGGTTCGGTGCCGTCATGTTCGCCCTGGCGATGTACGTCGTCCTCGACGGGTTCGATTTCGGGATCGGAATACTGTACGCGACCCGCGATGACGAACACGAGAAGGAGACGTTCCTGACGGCGTTCGGTCCGGTCTGGGACGCCAACGAGGTGTGGGTCGTCGCCTTCGGGACGATGCTGCTTGCGGCGTTCCCACGGGTGTACTCCCGGGTGCTGGCCGACCACTACCTCCTCGCGATCGGCTTCGTGCTCGCGTTGCTGTTCCGGGGACTCGGCCCGGAGCTGCGCGAACAGCGCGACGACGAGCAGTGGAAACGGTACTGTGATTACTCGTTTATCAGCGGAAGCTTCCTCGCGCCGCTGCTGTTCGGCACCCTCGCCGGTCGCTGGGTGTTCGACGCGCCGACGCTGTCGCTGCCGGCGCTGCTGACCGGCGTCGGCCTCGTCGCCGTCTCGGTCGTGACGGGGGCGGCCTTTCTGACGGCTAAAAGCGGGCCGGCGTTAGCGTCGGACCTGCGCGCGTACGGAATCGTCGCGACGCTGGCGTACTTGGTCGGGGTCGTCGCTCTGCTGACGGTCGTCGTCGTGACTGACGCGGGGGGCGCCGCTGAGACGGTCCTCTCGTTGCCCGCGGGTGCGGTCGTCGTCGCTTCAGTTATCGCCGGCATCGGCGGCAGCGTCCTCGCCCTGCGCGGCGAGTACCGTGCCTGGCTGATGAGCGCGCTGGCGCTTCCTTCGCTGTTGAGCCTGCTGATCGGCCTCCTGTTGTATCCGACCGTCTATCCGCCGACCGGCCTGACAGTTCGAGAAGCGGTCGTCTCGCCGCTGGCCCTGAATCTCGTGACTGTCCTCGGGTTTCCGGCGCTCTTACTCGTGCTGTGGTACTTCAAATTCCTCTACGGCGTGTTCAGCGGCCCGATCGAGGGTGAGAGCTACGGCGCGTGAACGCGCGACTGTGACCCGGAGCCGTACGACCGTTCGGCGACTCGGTCACCTCAGTGATCCGACGCGTCCGCAGACCGCTTCGCTCGGCTCGTTCTCCACGGTAGGACACGTCGTCTCCGATTTGATATAGCACAATAGAATTTATTCGCTGGCCGACGGTCGGATCGACACTCGACGCACGCCGCTCGCCACCGGCGTGTGTCCCGTCGATTACCACCGTTCAGCGGCGATCGGCCGGCTTTTTCACCACCGAGCCGTCAGATCGGGTATGGCCGACGAGTTCGACCCCGAGAAGTTCGAGGACAAGTACGTCCACTACTTTAACGAGCTCCAGCGGGCGTACAAGAACGCGTTCAACCACATGAAGGACCGACACGACTCGGAACTGATCCACGGGATCGACCAGGCGGTGCTCAACGAGTCCGAGCCGTTCTACGAAGACGGCGAGTTCCGCGTCGAACTCCCCGAGGACCCACGCGAGCGCATCCGGGGCGTCGTCCCCGTGGACGACGAGACGTTCGAGGAGACCGTAGCGGAGTACGTCGACCGGATCGAGGCCGAACTCCACCGGACGTTCCAAGTCGATCGACCGGAGTGAGCGGCGGGTTCCGCCGCGTGCGCTCCCTCCGCGCGCGCCCGGACTGTGGGCGTTTTGCCGAACCAAAGGCATAAGCCCGCCGCCCGCCAATTCGTTGGCATGAGCACGGACACGGCAGACGGGGAAAACGAACTCCGCGAGCGGATCACGAACTTCCTGCGGCGCAACTTCCCGCAGATCCAGATGCACGGCGGAAGCGCCGCCATCAGCCACCTCGACCGTGAGAACGGCGAGGTCACGGTGCAGCTCGGCGGCGCCTGCTCCGGGTGCGGCATCTCTCCCATGACGATCCAAGCGATCAAGTCGCGGATGGTCAAGGAGATCCCGGAGATCGAGACGGTCCACGCCGACACGGGCATGGGCGCGGGCGCCGACGGCGACCTCGGCGGTACGAGCAGCGGCGGCATGTCGCCGTCGTTCCCCGGCGAGACGACCGACGACGGCGGCGACGACGAAGGGCCGCAGGCCCCCTTCTGAACCGGCGCCCGGGTAACTCTTCGTTCTCCCACTTTCTCGCTCTCTCAGCGCCGTAGCGGCGAGTCTCTCGTTTTGCAACGTCCCGCCGATTCCCGCTCATAAATCTCACTTCGCTATATCATTTTGTCAGCGGCGGTCGTACACACCGCGACTGAAGCCTTTTTGCCCCCGGCGGTCGTGGGCGTTCCCTATGCACCACCGGGAAGTCGAGACGACGGCGGAGTACGTCGCCCGATTCGAGACCGGCGCCGACTGGCGCGAGGAGATCGAGGACCTCGCCCGCGCAGAGGACGTCGAGGCGGGCTGGTTCACGGCCCTCGGCGCCGTCCAGGACGCCGACGTCTGGTTCTACGACCAGGACGACACCGAGTACCAGTCGGTGACCTTCGACGAACCGCTGGAGGTCGCCGCCTGCGTCGGGAACGTCTCGCTGCTCGAGGGGGAGGTGTTCGCGCACACCCACGCCGTGCTGTCGCGGCCGAGCGGGCAGGCGCTCGCCGGGCACCTCGACTCCGCGACCGTCTGGGCGGGGGAGTGTCACCTCCGCGCGTTCGACGAGCCGCTGGAGCGCTCGCACGACCCGACGACCGACCTGGACCTGTGGCTGTGAAGCGGGTCCCGCGGCGATGAGGCCCGACGACGAGCGGTACTTCGCCCGGATCGAAGACCGGCTCGAGGAGGCGTTAGAGCTCGCGGAGACGGCGAAGGGGCAGGGGTACGACCCGGAGCCGGAGGTGGAGATCCCCGTCGCCCGCGACATGGCCGACCGGGTCGAGAACATCCTCGGGATCGACGGCGTCGCGGAGCGCGTCCGCGAGCTGGAGGGCGAGATGTCTCGCGAGGAGGCGGCCTTAGAGCTCGTCACCGACTTCGTTGAGGGGACGGTCGGCGACTACGACTCCCGCGCCGGGAAGGTCGAGGGCGCGGTCCGGACCGCGGTCGCGCTGCTCACGGAGGGTGTCGTCGCCGCGCCGATCGAGGGGATCGACCGCGTCGAGCTGTTGGAGAACGACGATGGCACCGAGTTCGTCAACGTCTACTACGCCGGCCCGATCCGGTCGGCCGGCGGGACCGCGCAGGCGCTCTCCGTCCTCGTCGCCGACTACGCGCGTTCGCTGCTCGGCATCGACGAGTACAAGCCGCGCGACGTGGAGGTCGAGCGCTACGCCGAGGAGATCGCCCTCTACGACAAGGAGACCGGGCTCCAGTACACGCCGAAGGACAAGGAGTCGAAGTTCATCGCGGAGCACATCCCCATCATGCTCGACGGGGAGGCGACCAGCGACGAGGAGGTCTCCGGCTTCCGCGACCTCGAACGGGTCGACACGAACTCCGCGCGCGGCGGGATGTGTCTCGTCGCCGCGGAGGGGATCGCGCTGAAGGCCCCGAAGATCCAGCGGTACACCCGTGACCTCGACGAGGTCGACTGGCCGTGGCTCCAGGACCTGATCGACGGGACGATCGGGAAGGACGGGGAGGCGACGAGCGACGCCGGGGCGTCGGACGACGGGGGCGGCTCGGGAGCCGAGAACGACGAATCAGGAGCCGACACCGACGAGGGGGACGCGGAGGACGCCGAGGGCGGCGAGTCGGGAGGAGACGACCCCGACGGCCCGCTCCGGACGAAGCCCTCCCAGAAGTTCCTCCGTGACCTGATCGCGGGCCGCCCCGTGTTCACCCACCCGAGCGAGGCGGGCGGCTTCCGGCTGCGATACGGTCGCGCGCGCAACCACGGGTTCGCGACCGGCGGGGTCCACCCGGCGACGATGCACCTCGTCGACGACTTCCTCGCGGCCGGCACGCAGATCAAGACGGAGCGCCCGGGGAAGGCGCACGGCGTCGTCCCCGTCGACTCCATCGAGGGGCCGACGGTCCGGCTCGCGAACGGCGAGGTCCGCCGCATCGACGACCCGGCGGAGGCGAAGGCGGTCCGCAACGGCGTCGAGAAGGTGCTCGATTTGGGCGAGTACCTCGTCAACTACGGGGAGTTCGTCGAGAACAATCACCCGCTCGCGCCCGCCTCGTACGTCTACGAGTGGTGGGTCAAGGAGTTCGCGGCCGCCGGCGCCGACGTGCAGGCGATGCGGGACGACCCCCACGTCGACCTCGAACGCCCCGACGTCGACGAGGCGCTCGCGTGGGCGCGGGAGTACGACTGCCCGCTCCACCCGGAGTACACCTACCTCTGGCACGACGTGTCGGTCGCGGCGTTCGAGGCCCTCGCCGAGGCGGTCGCCGACGGCGACGTGGTCGAGGGCGTCCTCGCCATCGAGCGGACGGAGACGACGCGGACGGCGTTGGAGTCGCTGTTAGTCGAACACGCCGCGACGCCGGACGCGCTTCGGATCCCGACGTGGCGCCCGCTCGCGCGGTCGCTCGGGGTCGACGACGGGCTCCGGAAGACGTGGGACGAGGGCGACCTCTCGGCGGCCGCTCGCGGGTGGGCCGACGGCGAGAACGCCGTGAAAGTCGTCAACGAGGTCGCGCCCTTCGAGATACGTGAGCGCGCGCCGACCCGGATCGGTAACCGGATGGGCCGGCCCGAGAAGTCGGAGAGCCGCGACCTCTCCCCGGCGGTCCACACCCTCTTCCCGATCAACGAGGCCGGCGGTCCTCAGCGCGACGTCGCCGAGGCCGCCGGCGTGATGGACGACACGGGCCACCGCGGCCGGCTGGAGCTCCAGGTCTCCGACCGGGTCTGTCCCGAGTGCGGCGAGCACACCTACAAGGCGCGGTGTCCGGACTGCGAGGTCCACACCGAGCCCCATTACGAGTGCGGCGACTGCGGCACCGTCTGCCAGCCCGACGAGGCCGGCCGCGTCGAGTGCCCGCGCTGTGAGTGGGAGGTGCGGGCGGCGACGTACCAAGAGGTCGACCTCAATGACGCCTACCGCTCCGCGCTGGCGAACGTCGGCGAGCGCGAGGCGTCCTTCGAGATCCTCAAGGGGGTGCAGGGACTCACCTCGCGGAACAAGACCCCCGAGCCGATCGAGAAGGGAATCCTCCGCGCGAAGAACGGCGTCACGTCGTTCAAGGACGGCACCGTCAGGTACGACATGACCGACCTTCCGGTCACCTCGGTCCGCCCCGAGGAGCTCGACGTCACCGCCGACCACCTCCGGGAGATCGGCTACGAGACGGACATCGACGGCGAGCCGCTGCGCCACGACGACCAGCTCGTCGAGCTCCGGGTGCAGGACATCGTCCTCTCGGACGGCGCGGCCGAGCACATGCTGCGGACCGCCGACTTCGTCGACGACCTCCTCGAGCAGTTCTACGGGCTCCCCCGCTTCTACGAGGTGAACGAGCGCGACGACCTCGTCGGCGAGCTCGTCTTCGGGATGGCGCCGCACACGAGCGCCGCAACTGTCGGGAGAGTGGTAGGTTTTACGTCGGCCGCGGTAGGGTACGCTCATCCGTACTTTCACGCCGCGAAGCGTCGGAACTGCTTCCACCCGGAGACGAAACTCTGGTACGAGGATGAGACCGGAAGTCTACGATACGACGAAATCGAGGACTTCGTCGAGACGTACCTCGATCAGTCAGAAGTTGCGTTTGACGACTTCGGGACAGCGATTGGCGAGTTAGAGGGAGTCGACGGAGGGCTGTCCGTGCCCGCGGTAACTGCTGATGGAGAACGCGTCTCTCGTCCGGTAGAGGCGGTCAGCAAACACGAAGCCCCGGATCACATGGTACAGGTCCGTACGGTGTCCGGCCGCTCGATAACTGTCACTCCGGATCACGGTGTCCACGTGTACGACGGCGAACAGGACAAGATCGTCAGCAGGGAAGCCCGGGACCTCGACACGACTGACAAACTCGTTATTCCCGATTCGATCGAGAGCAGTGAGACCACTCGAAGCCAACAGCAGTTCGATCTGCTCGCCGAGTTCATCCGATCCGAAGCGGTCCCGACCGATCGCCTCATGATCAAGGGTCTGGACAAAGATCGGCTGTACGAACTCTTCGAGGACACCTTCTCGGACGACTGGGAGGGACAGTTCTATCCGCTCAAGAGCATGACGGAGGTGTTCGACACGAACAAGAAGACGCTGAGTAACTACTTGTACCGGGAGAGCTTCCCTGCGTCGTATTTACAGCGGTGCTTCTCCTCGATCGACGACCTCCTCGCGTTCGTTCCCGACGATGTAACGCTCGGAATGAAACGCGATCGCACCGAGATCGATCGGGTTGTCGAACTCGATCAGCGCGTCGCAACGTTACTCGGCTACTACGCGGCCGAGGGATTCGCCCGCGAACAGGAGACGCCGAAAGGGACGATCCACCAGACGACCGTCTGCGGGACTGAAACGGAAGCGAGGGAGTTCTTCCTCGACGTCCTGCGCGACGAGTTCGGTGTCGATCCGTACGAAGAGAATCACGCGAAGGTCACCGTATCTGGCCGTCTCCTGCGTGCCTTCTTCGATTCGGTGCTCGATGCCGGCGTGTACGCAGAGACGAAACGCGTTCCGAACGCGATCTTCGACGCACCCGAGGCGATCGTCGGTGCGTACCTGAGCGGATACTTCAGCGGTGACGGCGGGGTTGATAAGGGATCGCTCCGGGTCACGGCCACGACGGTAAGTGAAGAGCTTCGGGAAGATCTGCTCGCGCTTCTCCGACGACTGAACATCCACGCGACTGTCGACCGACCGAAGCGCGTCTTACTCCACGAGAGGTTCCCCGAGTTCTACGATGAGAGCGATATGCGGCTGACTTCTCAGACGTACGTAATCGCCGTCTCGTCGCAAGATGCCGTTCGATTTTCGGAGATTGCCGGGCTCCATCTCTCCCGGAAGGATAACCGGCTGACAGAGAACGTCTCAGCTGTCGATCCCTATGCGTCGACGGTGTCGGATGGTGGATCCGGTGAATATTCGATCGAGAATGTCGATCAGATCGAGATCGTCAAGAGTGATGTCGAGTACGTGTACTGTCTCACCGTCGAGGAAACGCATTCATTAATAGCAAATGATGTGTCAGTAGATCAATGCGATGGCGACGAGGATTGCGTGATGCTCCTCATGGACGGACTTCTCAACTTCTCGAAAGAGTTTCTCCCCGACCAGCGGGGTGGCCGCATGGACGCACCCTTAGTGATGTCCTCGCGGATCGACCCCTCGGAGATCGACGACGAGGCGCACAACATGGACATCGTGCGCGAGTACCCGCGCGAGTTCTACGAGGCGACGCTGGAGCTGGCGGACCCGGAGGAGCTGGAAGACCGGATCCAGCTCGGCGAGGACACGCTCGGGACCGACGAGGAGTACCACGGGTTCGACCACACCCACGACACGACGGACATCGCGATGGGGCCGGACCTGTCGGCGTACAAGACGCTCGGCGACATGATGGAGAAGATGGACGCGCAGCTGGAGCTGGCCCGGAAGCTCCGCGCGGTCGACGAGACCGACGTGGCCGAGCGGGTCATCGAGTACCACTTCCTGCCGGACATCATCGGGAACCTCCGGGCGTTCTCCCGCCAGGAGACGCGGTGTCTCGACTGCGGCGAGAAGTACCGCCGGATGCCGCTGACCGGCGACTGCCGCGAGTGCGGCGGCCGAGTGAACCTCACCGTCCACCAGGGGTCGGTGAACAAGTACGTCGACACGGCGATCGAGGTCGCCGACCGGTTCGGCTGCCGGCCCTACACGAAACAGCGCCTGAAGGTGTTAGAGGAGTCGCTCGAATCGATCTTCGAGGACGACACGAACAAGCAGTCCGGCATCGCGGACTTCATGTAACGCGCCCGGGCGTCTCATCGAGCGTCGGTCGAGTGCGGTTCACCACTCGCGGCCGCCGATCCGGACGACGGCGCCACAGCCGGCGCACTCGTAGACCGGCAGCGGATCGTCGGCCGAATTGCAGACGACGAGTCGGCCAGACGCGGTTGACTCGCCGCAGCGGACGCAGTGACCGGTGCCGGCCCTCATCGTCGATCACTCATACCCCTTAGACGCTCGGTGAGGGCATAACCGAGTATTCGGAATTGGCTGTCAGATCCGGGTGATCGTCCGAGCGTCGCGTTCCGAACCGTACCGGGCCACCGTCGAGTCGGTTTCCTAACGACAGCGGTCCCGCCGGGCGTGCGTTTCGGGTGGACGGTGTCGGGCGTGCGTTTCGGGTGGACGCGTGTTTCAGTCGTCGCCCGCGCGCGCCTCCTCGACCACTTCCACGAACTCGCGTGCGGTCTCGGTGATCTCGTCGTAGTCGCCGCGCTCGGCGGCGTCGTAGTCGACGAGCGAGCCGCCGGCGCCGACCGCGAACGCGCCGGCCTCGATGTAGTCGGCCGCGTTGTTCGGGCCGACGCCGCCGGTCGGCATCATCGGGATCTGACCGAGCGGGCCCTTCATGGCCCCGAGGTGGGTCGGGCCGACGGTCTTCGCGGGGAACACCTTCACGAAGTCGGCGCCGGCCTCGTAGCCGCGGATCGCCTCGGTCGGCGTCATCACGCCGGGCGCGGTGACGGCGCCGTAGCGGTTACACGTCTCGATCACGTCCTCGTGGAGGCTCGGCGAGACGACGAACTCCGCGCCGGCCATCAGGGTCGTCCGGGCGGTCTCGCTGTCGAGGACCGTGCCGGTGCCGACGACGACCTCGTCGCCGAACGAGCCCGTCACCTCGCCGAGCTTCCCGGCGACGTCGGGGGTGTCCGCGGTGACCTCGACGGCGGTGACCCCGCCCTCGCGGAGCGCCTCCGTTATCTCGATGAGCTGGTCGGCCTCGACGCCGCGCAGGACCGCGACGACGCCGGTATCGGCGAGCCGCGAGAGCGTCTCGTTCATACGCCTCGGTTCCCCACCGAGCACTTAAATCCGCGTGGAGGCGGTCGCGGTCGCGAAGCGACCGTCCCTCTCGGCCGCACGGCCCGACCCGTGCGACCGATCGACACGAAACCGCCGGCGATCGGGGGTAATTCCCGCCGATACGGCCGCGGAGAAACACTACCCTTTTGACCCTGCTGTCGGTAAGAAGCGGTATAATGGGCCGACGCAAGAAGATCGTTCAAGAGTGCGAGCGGCTGATGGACAACCCGGAGCACATCCGGAACATCGCCATCGCCGCCCACGTCGACCACGGGAAGACGACGCTCTCCGACAACCTGCTGGCCGGTGCCGGCATGATCTCCCAGGACACCGCGGGCGAGCAGCTCGCGATGGACACGAAGGAGGACGAGCAGGAGCGCGGTATCACCATCGACGCGGCGAACGTTTCGATGACCCACGAGTACGACGACACCAACCACCTCATCAACCTCATCGACACCCCGGGCCACGTCGACTTCGGGGGCGACGTCACCCGCGCGATGCGCGCGGTGGACGGCGCGCTGGTGGTCGTCGACGCCGTCGAGGGCGCGATGCCCCAGACGGAGACGGTGCTCCGGCAGGCGCTCCGCGAGGGCGTGAAGCCGGCGCTGTTCATCAACAAGGTCGACCGCCTCATCTCGGAGCTCCAGGAGGGGCCCCAGGAGATGCAGGAGCGGCTGATGTCCGTCATCGCCGACGTCAACGAGCTCATCCGCGGGATGGCCGAGAACATGGACGACATCCCCACGGATTGGACCGTCTCCGTCGAGGACGGGACGGTCGGCTTCGGCTCCGCGCTGTACAAGTGGGGCGTCTCCATGCCGTCGATGCAGCGGACCGGCATGGACTTCGGCGACATCATGGAGCTCGAACAGGCCGACAAGCGCGACGAGCTCCACGAGCGGACGCCGCTCTCGAACGTCGTGCTCGACATGGTCTGCGAGCACTTCCCGAACCCGGTCGACGCGCAGCCCCGCCGCGTTCCGCGTATCTGGCGCGGCGACGCGGAGAGCGAGCTGGCCGACACGATGCGGATGGTCGACGAGGACGGCGAGGTCGTCTTCATGGTCACCGACATCTCGATGGACCCGCACGCCGGCGAGATCGCGACGGGTCGCGTCTTCTCCGGCACGCTGGAGAAGGGCCAGGAGCTGTACGTCTCCGGCACCGCGGGCAAGAACCGCATCCAGAGCGTCGGCCTCTTCATGGGGTCCGAGCGCGAGGAGGTGGGACACGTCCCGGCCGGGAACATCGCCTCGGTCACCGGCCTCCGCGACGCCATCGCCGGCTCCACGGTCTCCTCCGTCGAGATGACGCCGTTCGAGTCGATCGAGCACATCTCCGAGCCGGTCATCACCAAGTCCGTCGAGGCGCAGAACATGGACGACCTGCCGAAGCTCATCGAGACGCTCCAGCAGGTCGCCAAGGAGGACCCGACGATCCAGATCGAGATCAACGAGGACACGGGCGAGCACCTCATCAGCGGGCAGGGCGAGCTCCACCTCGAAGTGATCACCCAGCGGATCCGCGACAACCAGGGCATTCCGGTCATCACCGGCGAACCGATCGTCGTCTACCGCGAGCAGCCCCAGGAGGCGTCCCGCGAGGTCGAGGGCGTCTCGCCGAACCGCCACAACAAGTTCTACCTCACCGTCGAGCCGATGGCCCAGGAGATCGTCGACGCCATCCAGCTCGGTGAGGTCTCGATGGACATGCCCGAACTGGAGCGCCGCGAGGCGTTACAGGAGGCCGGCATGGACAAGGACACCTCCCAGAACGTCGAGGACATCCACCGGACGAACATCCTCATCGACGACACGAAGGGGATCCAGCACCTCAACGAGACGATGGAGCTCGTCTTAGAGGGGCTCCAGGAGGCCCTCGACGACGGGCCGCTCGCCGCCGAGCCGGTCCAGGGGTCGCTGTTCCGGCTGCACGACGCGAAGCTCCACGAGGACACCATCCACCGCGGGCCCGCGCAGGTCATCCCCGCGGTCCGCGACGCGGTCCACCGCGCGCTGATCGACGGCGAAGTCCGTCTGCTGGAACCGATTCAGGACGTCCGGATCGACGTCCCCTCGGAGCACATGGGTGCCGCCTCCGGCGAGATCCAGGGCCGCCGCGGCCGCGTCGACGACATGTACCAGGAGGGCGACCTGATGGTCGTCGAGGGCATCGCGCCCGTCGAGGAGATGATCGGCTTCTCCTCCGACATCCGCTCGGCCACCGAGGGCCGCGCCTCGTGGAACACCGAGAACGCGGGCTTCCGCGTCCTCGTCGACAACCTCCAGCGCGAGAAGATCATGGAGATCCGCGAGCGCAAGGGCATGAAGCTCGAACTCCCGTCGTCGATCGACTACTTCTGAGTCGGCGACGCGGCCCCTTCGATTCAGCGTTCTCTGCGGTCGGTGGAATCCGTCGTAAGTGATAGAACTCGCCTCCCGGAGGCGGAGGGGGCCGACGCAGCCCCAGTCACTTAGAAAAGGTGACGGTCTCGGTTATCTCGCACCGGAGCGACCCGACCTCGATCCGGCCGCCGACCCCCCTCGTCCACACCTTCTGTATCGGAACGCTCACACGCGATTCCACGGTCGCATCCAGCCTGGTTTCGTCGCCGTCAGCGGGCCCCGAGTAGTTCAGGATGGGATTCACGGCTCCTCGACCGCTTCCGGCGTCGAACGCGTGCCGGATCTCGGCGCTTCCGGAAACGTCCTCGTCCGGGGTGTCTCCGTACGCGTTGGTGTTCGAGAAATACACGGCACCCTCAGCGTCTCCTTCCGGTCTGATACGAAGCGAGAGGCGCGGTTGCCCGAGAGTGTAGCTCCAGTCCGGGTCGACGTCGGAGACGGCGGTCTCGTAGCTGACGATGCGTAGCCCGGATCCGCCGTAGAACCGCTCGGAGCCGCCGTTCGGCCCCTGCACCGTCAGCACGAGCGTCCCCTCGGCGTCTTCGCCGGTGAACCGATCGGCATCCTCGTCGATGATCGCCCAGTCTCTGGACCCCTCGACAGGGGGCCCCCAGGAGGGCCGCTCGTCCCCTGATCCGGTCGTTTTCAGCAGCAGGTCGGTCCCGATCAACCCCGTCGCTGCGAGCGCGACGTACTTCAGAAGCGCTCGTCTATCGGTGGAGGGCATCGGTTCGGAGCTACCACCGATACTCAAAAATGCTTTTTGCCGCGTTTCGAGGACTCTGACACCCATCACCGCGTGAGCCTCCCGCCGGAGTCCGTTCTCTCTCGCGTTTTTCACCCTCGCTCTCGGTTCCCCTTCCGCTCGCTCCGTGCGGAGAGTTCACACGGCGAAGAGCGAGGCAACGCCTGCCAACGCCGAAGGCTTATACCCGCTCCCCCGACTCCTTTCGGGTATGCAGACGGGCACGACTCCCGCTCGCCGCACCGTGACGGAGCCAGCAAGCGACCGCTCCGCGGCGCTGACAGGATCGTGCCGGACGCCGACCGCACCGACCCCGACTCCGGCGACGGTTGGTGCCGACGCCGATCCGACGCGCTTCACGGAGGTGGCGGCGTGAGCGACGGGATCGACGGGCACCCGGACGACGACCCCGCCCCCGATGGCGGGCACGCCTCGACCGAGCCGTCGACGCACACGGTACGGCTCGAGCTCGTCGACGAGCCGGGACAGCTGCTCGCCGCGCTCCACCCGATCGCCGACAACGGCGGGAACCTCCTCTCTATCTACCACGAGCGCGGGAACAAGACCCCCCGCGGCCGGATCCCGGTCGAGGTCGACTTCGAGGCGACGCCGGAGCGCTTCGAGGGAATCGTCGAGGCCCTCCGGAGCGAGGGCGTGAACGTGATGCAGGCGGGGACGGAGCGGTACGCCGAGGAGGTGACGCTGCTGCTCTTCGGCCACCTCATCGACACCGACCTCTCGGACACGCTCTCGCGGATCGAGGCCTGCGCGTCCGCGTCGGTCGCCGACGTGTCGCTCGCGGCGCCGCAGGGGACCGAGGAGGCGTCGAGCGCCCGGCTCCGCCTGGAGGCCCGCGCCGGCGAGACGGAGGCCGCGCTCGCCGCGGTCCGGGAGCTGGCCGACGAGAAGGACCTTCGGCTGGTCGAGCCGCTCACGGGGGTGGAGGCGTGAGACTCGCCGTCATCGGCGCGGGCGCGGTCGGGCGCTCCGTCGTCAACCTCGCGAGCGAGTACGGCCACGCGGTCGTCGCGGTCGCGGACTCCTCGACGGCGGTCGTCGCGGACGGTCGCGACGCCGGCGTCGATCCCGACGCGGTGGTGGCTCGCAAGGCCGAGCGAGGGATCGTCGGCGACGACGACCCCGCGGACGCGCTGGCGGCCGACTACGACGTCCTCGTCGAGGCGACGCCGACGACGCTCGGCGACGCCGAGCCGGGCTTCTCGCACGTGACTCGCGCGCTGGAGCGCGACCGCCACGCCGTGCTCGCGAACAAGGGGCCGGTCGCGGAGCGGTTCGGCGACCTGCGGGCGGCCGTCGACGACAGCGCGGGCGAGATCCGGTTCGAGGCGACCGTCGGCGGCGCGATCCCCGCGGTCTCGACCGTCGAGGACATCGAGCCGGGTCACGTCACGGCGGTCCGGGGCGTGCTCAACGGGACGGCGAACTTCATCCTCACCCGGATGGCCGCCGAGGGGCTCGACTACGACCACGTGCTCGCGGAGGCGCAGGACCTCGGCGTCGCCGAGGCGGACCCCTCCTTCGACGTCGACGGCACCGACGCGGCGCTCAAATGCGTCATCCTCGCGAACGTGCTCTCCTTCGGCGCGACGGACGATCCGGCGGACGCCCGGGAGTTCACGCTCGACGACGCCGACGTGGAGGGGATCCGCGACGTCCCCGGCTCGGCGCTCCGACTCGCCGCGGAGGACGGTCGGACCGTCCGACTCATCGGCGAGGCGACCGGCGAAACGGTTCGCGTCGCCCCGCGGCTCGTCCCGGAGAACGGGACGCTCGCGGTCTCGGGCACGCAGAACATCGTCCAGATCGAGACCTCGCACGCCGGTCGGCTCAACATCTCGGGGCGCGGCGCCGGTGGTCCGGAAACCGCAAGCGCGGTGCTCGGAGACGTCGGGCGACTGGAGTAGCGCGGAGCGCCTCGTTTCGAGGGGCGTTCTCGCAGTCGAACCGCGTGACCGGGCCCCCACCGTGCGTCCCGCTGGCGTGCCCCGCGTTGTCGAGAATCGCCCGACGGCGTCGAGATGGTCTGTGACCCGTATCGAAACCGTTTTAGTGGAATCAACCGAAACCTACTCACAGAGCGCCTTAGCGCGTGATTACCCCATGAGTGACAAACCGCACCAGAACCTGGCCATTATCGGCCACGTCGACCACGGCAAGAGTACGCTCGTGGGTCGCCTCCTCTTCGAGACGGGGAGCGTCCCCGAGCACGTAATCGAGCAGCACCGCGAGGAAGCCGAAGAGAAGGGCAAAGGCGGCTTCGAGTTCGCCTACGTGATGGACAACCTCGCCGAGGAGCGTGAGCGCGGCGTCACGATCGACATCGCCCACCAGGAGTTCGACACGGACAACTACTACTTCACCATCGTCGACTGCCCGGGCCACCGTGATTTCGTGAAGAACATGATCACGGGCGCCTCGCAGGCCGACAACGCGGTGCTCGTCGTCGCGGCCGACGACGGCGTCGCGCCCCAGACCCGAGAGCACGTGTTCCTGGCCCGCACGCTGGGCATCAACGAGCTCATCATCGGCGTCAACAAGATGGACCTGGTCGACTACCAGGAGTCCACCTACGACGAGGTCGTCGAGGAGGTCAAGAACCTGCTCAACCAGGTCCGCTTCGCGACCGACGACACGACGTTCGTGCCGATCTCGGCGTTCGAGGGCGACAACATCGCCGAGGAGTCCGACAACACGCCCTGGTACGACGGCCCCACACTGCTGGAGTCGCTCAACGACCTGCCGGAGTCCGAGCCGCCGACGGACGCGCCGCTCCGACTCCCCATCCAGGACGTCTACACCATCTCCGGCATCGGGACCGTCCCCGTGGGACGCGTCGAGACCGGGATCCTCAACACCGGCGACAACGTCTCCTTCCAGCCGTCCGACGTGGGCGGCGAGGTGAAGACGGTCGAGATGCACCACGAGGAAGTACCCAAGGCCGAGCCCGGCGACAACGTCGGGTTCAACGTCCGGGGCATCGGCAAGGACGACATCCGTCGCGGCGACGTCTGTGGTCCCGCCGACGACCCGCCGAGCGTCGCCGAGACGTTCACGGCGCAGGTCGTCGTCATGCAGCACCCGTCGGTCATCACGGCCGGGTACACGCCCGTCTTCCACGCCCACACGGCGCAGGTCGCCTGCACGATCGAGTCGATCGACCAGAAGATCGACCCGTCGTCCGGTGAGGTCGCCGAGGAGAACCCGGACTTCATCAAGTCCGGCGACGCCGCGGTCGTCACCGTGCGCCCCCAGAAACCGCTCAGCATCGAGCCGTCCGGCGAGATCCCGGAACTCGGCAGCTTCGCCATCCGCGACATGGGTCAGACCATCGCGGCCGGCAAGGTGCTCGAAGTCAACGAGCGATAATCGATGCAGCAGGCACGCGTCCGCCTCGCCGGCACGAGCCCCGAGGACCTCGACGACATCTGCGACGACGTCCGCGAGATCGCGGACTCGACGGGGGTCGCCCTGTCGGGCCCGATCCCGCTGCCGACGAAGACGCTCGAGATCCCGTCGCGAAAGTCCCCGGACGGTGAGGGGACGGCGACGTGGGAGCACTGGGAGATGCGCGTCCACAAGCGTCTGATCGACATCGACGCCGACGAACGCGCGCTCCGCCAGCTCATGCGCGTCCAAGTGCCGAACGACGTCAGCATCGAGATCGTCCTCGAAGACTAAGCGCTAGGGCGTCTACCGCTCTCTTCGTTTTCTTTTATCCTCGTCAGCGGCGGCACCGCGAGTCCTCCTCTTCCGTCCTCACCGGACATCCAGCAGTCCGAGCCGTCCGGCGAGGAGGCCGCAGAACGCGCCGGTCGTGTGAGCGATCAGCGCGACCCCGGGCGCCGCGGTCGCCGCGGTAAGCGCGACGGCCGCGAGCCCGAACAGCGCGAACTGGGCGCGCGGCGGGAGCCGCAGCCGGTCGAACAGCGTCGCGGTCACGACGTTGCCGGCGAGGAGGTAGCCGCCGAGCGCAAACACGGCGCCGCTCAGGCCCAACACGGCCGTCGGCGGGCCGAGCAGTCCGCCGACCGCCACCTGCGAGATCCCGGCGACCGCTCCGGTCGCCACCACGAACGCGTGGAAGTGGGGCCGCGTCGTCCGTCGTTCGACGAGCGGGCCGACAAGCAGCAGGGCGAGCCCGTTCGCCAGCAGGTGGCCGATCGAGCCGTGCGCGTACACGCTGGTGACGACCGTCCACGGGGCGACGGACAGCGGGGTGGCGAGCGCGAAGATCCCCGCGAGGTCGACGAGGCGCAGCGCGCCCTGCGCGAGCCCGACGACCGCGGCGATCGCGAGGGTTTCGAGGGTTGCCCGCATCGGAACGATGTTGGCGTCGCATCGACTTAAGTGCGGCCGCGTCGGTCGGTTCGCGCCGCCGGACCGCGCTGTGCGGCCCCCGCCGACCGGTTCGCGCCGCTCAGATCACGTCGTCGGGGTCGTGGGCCGCCGCCATCCGCTCGGCTTCGGTCGCGTACCGCTCGCGGTCGGCCGGATCGTCGACGGTCCCGACGTTCGCCGGTTCGGCGTCGACCGCGGCGGTGGTGTCCCGGATGTCCGAGAAGGAGGTGAGCGCGCGCTCCTTTCGGAAGTAGCGCTCGCCGTCGAGCGTGGCGTAGGTGAGGATCACCATGTTCTGCTCGTCGTCGGAGTACGTTCGCTCGACGAGCCACATGCGAACGGAGTCGGACATGTGTGATATTTCGATAGGCGCACAAAAACGGTTTTCGGTGGTCGGCACCGTCCGGGAACGGGGTGAAATCGCCCGACGCGGCACTTTATTCCGGTCGCTCGAACCGATCCGCGACGGCGAGCAGGTATCCCACGACGAGGAGGTTGAACCCGAGCCGACCGACCGGCCACCCGAACGGTCCCCCGATGCCGACGGCGAAGATCAGGCGGCCGGCGGCGAAGAGCGCGGTCACGCCGTACAGGAGGACGGCGACCCCGAGCGCCCGGACGCGCCGTCGGTGGAGGCCGACCGCGGCCCAACACTTCACCGCGCCGAACGTCGCGAGGGGGACGCCGATCGCGAACAGCGGGGTCGGGAGCAGGGCGGCGCCGCTCAGGAAGTCGGCGGCGCCGCCGAGGAACGCGACCGCGGCGACGAGGGTCACGCCGGCGGCGCGGTCGTCTTCGTCGCCCGACTCGTCACCGCGGTCACCGACGTCGGAGGACCGGCGCTTCTCGCGCCGCTTTTCGGCCTCTGGGAGGGACATGTCCGGGCGCACGGCCGCCGCCGATAAGTGCGTTTCCTCAGATCGGCCGAACCGTCAGCGTTATATGTTTTAGGGCGGCCTAAATTAATGCATGACCGTCGAACGGCGCCTCGAACGTCTCCGGGTCGGTGCGAGACCCGGGAGGCATCGACCGATCCGGTGCGGGGGTCCGCGGCTGTGACTGGCGTCGGCCTGCGGAAACGCCTCCGGAGCGGACTCTCGCGCGGACGGGTCACCGTCGCGGGGACGGTCGTTGTCCTCGCGCTCGGTGCAGCGATCCTCGTCCGGACCTTCGACACGGACGCGGTCATCGGCGCGGCGGTGACCGCCGACCCGGCCGCGCTGGCCCTCGGCCTCGTCGCGTACCTGCTCTCGTGGCCGATCAGGGGACGGCGGTACGGCGACGTGCTCGCGGCCATGGGCCGCCGCTGTCGGACCGGCTTCCTCACGGCCACCGTGTTCGCCAGCCAGACCGCGAACCTCGTCGTCCCGGCCCGCGCCGGCGACGGGGTCCGGGCGTACCTGCTGAAGGAGCGGCGAGACGTGTCGTACCCGGTCGGCGTCGCCTCGCTCGCCGTCGAGCGCGCGTTCGACCTCGTCGCCATCGGCGCGCTCGGGGGCGTCGCGCTCGGCGTGCTGCTCCTGACCGGCCGCTCGCCGGAATCGGGACAGTCGGTCGGCGCGGTCGGCCCGTCGACCGCGCTCGCCGCCGCGGCCGGCATCGCCGCCGTCGCCGCGGGCCTCTCGGTCGCGACCGTCGCGGTCGCCCGGAGCGACCGGCGGTTCGGCCCCGCGCTCCGGGCCCGGGTCGATCGTCCCCGGATCGTCCGGTCCGTCGACGCCGCCGTCAGGTTCGGCGCGTCCGTCAGGGTGGTCGCCGCCGATCCCCGCCGCCTCGGCGCGGTGTTCCTCTGGAGCGTCTCGGTCTGGGCGCTCGACGTCCTCACGGCCGTCTTCGTGCTCGCCGCGCTCGTGGGCGGAGTCGGGGGGGCCGTCCCGACGCCGACGCTGCTCGTCGTCGGAACGCTCGCGGTCAGCGTCGGGAACCTCGCGAAGGTGCTGCCGCTCTCGCAGGGCGGGATCGGCCTGTACGAGGCGGCGTTCACCGCGCTGGTCGTGAGCGCGACGGGCCTGCCGGTCGAGACGGCCCTCGCGGCGGCGATCCTCGACCACGCGCTGAAGAACGCGGTCACGCTCACCGGCGGCGGGGTCGCGGCGCTCGCGCTCGGCCTCTCGCCGACGGCCGGCCCCGCGAGGGACGGCGAGTCGACCCCTGCGGCGAAGGCCGACGGTGGGAGAGTCGCCGGGGAATCCGGGCCGGAGAACGTCACCGACGACGCGGCGCCGCACGCGACCGACGAGAGCGGGGCGTCACACCGCGGACCGTCAGACTTTTAGGCCAACCTAAAAATGTTGGAGTATGGTAGAACGCCGTCGGTCGGCCGCGAACGGGGACATCTGCGTGATCGTCCCCACGATCCGTGAGTACGAGTGTCTCCGCGAGTACGCCGCGAACGCCCGCGAGCACGGGTTCGACGTCTCCCGGCTCCACTTCGTGCTCGTCACCGAGGACTTCTGCGACGTCGACGAGATGCGAGCATTGCTCTCAGACCTCGACGTCTCCGGCGAGGTCTTCGACGGCAGCCGTCGCGAGGAGTGGTACGAGGCGAACGGGGTCGCGGAGTACGGTCACGTCGTCCCGGCCGCGAGCCACGCCGAGACGAGCTTCGGGCTCCTCTACATGTGGGCCGACGACTCCTTCGAGTACGGGCTGTTCATCGACGACGACACGCTCCCGAACGACAAGGAGGACTACTTCGGCCATCACATGGAGAACCTCGCGTTCGAGGGGGAGGTCGAGTCCGTCAGCTCCGACGAGCGGTGGGTGAACGTCCTCTATCAGAACGCCGACGAGCACGGGCTCTACCCCCGCGGCTACCCGTACTCCGCGATGGACGAGACCGTCGAGACGGAAACCGTCGAGATCGCGGGCGGCGAGGTCGTCGCCTCGCAGGGGCTGTGGACGAACGTCCCCGACCTCGACGCGGTCCGGATCCTGATGGACGGCGACTTGGAGGGACAGGCGCAGACCCGGACGACCGCCGACGACTTCGGCGAGGACTTCGTCGCCGCCCGGGGCAACTACCTCACCGTCTGCTCGATGAATCTCGCGTTCCGCCGCGAGGTGATCCCCGCGTTCTACCAGCTCCCGATGGACGATAACGAGTGGGACGTGGGCCGGTTCGACGACATCTGGTCCGGGCTGTTCCTCAAGCGGGCCGCGGACGTGCTGGGGAAGCGGGTGTACAACGGCGGTCCGCTGTGCGAGCACAACAAGGCGCCGCGCTCGACGTTCGACGACCTCGCGAACGAGGTTGCGGGGCTGGAACTGAACGAACACGTCTGGGAAGTCGTCGACGGGGAGGGAGACGACGCGAACTCCTTCGAGGCGGCGTTCGCGGAGATGGCCGACGCGCTCGCGGAGGGGGACTTCTCCGAGTGGAACAACGGCGCGTTCCTCAACCACTGCGGCGAGTACATGCGCGACTGGCTCGACTGCCTCGACGGGATCCGCCGGACGCCGGCGGTCGCGGACGACTGAACCGACACCACTAAGTTGATTTAGGTTAGCCTAAAACATATGACTCATAACATACCAACCGACGTTGACCGCCGGCGGTTCCTCGCGGCGACGGGCGCGATCGGCGCCGTCGGACTCGCCGGATGTACGGGCGACGACGATGACGGCGAAAACGAGAGCGACGACGGCGGCGCCGAAGGCTCGATCGGCCAGATCGGATCGGGCCGCGAGGGGCGCGGCGCCCCCGGCGGCACGTCGATGTCCGATATGCCCGACCTGTCGGGCGAGCTCACGGTGTACTCCGGCCGCGGCGAGTTCCTCGTGGGCGAGCTCATCGAGTACATCGAGGGCCTGTACGACGACTTCGACCTGACGGTCCGGTACGCCGGCTCGACCGACCACGTGAACGCGATTGTCAACGAGGGGGAGGGGTCGCCGGCCGACGTGTTCTACTCGGTCAACGCGGGTGCGCTCGGCGCGCTCGCCGACGAGGGTCGAGCGCAGACGCTCTCCGCGGAGATCACCGACCTCGTCCGGTCCGAGTTCCGGACCGACCAGTGGGTCGGTACGTCCGGACGGGCCCGGAGCGTCCCGTACGACGGTAGCGCGTACGAGGCGTCGGACGTCCCCAGTGACATCATGGCCTTCCCCGAGGAGTTCGACGGCGACCTCGGCTGGGCGCCCTCCTACGGGTCCTGTCAGGCGTTCGTCACCGCCATGCGGCTCATCGAGGGCGAGGAGGCGACCCGAGAGTGGCTGGAGGCCGTCGTGGAGTCGGGGATCAGCGCGTACAGCGACGAGCTCCGCGTCTGTCAGGAGATCGCCGACGGCAACATCGACGCGGCGTTCGCGAACCATTACTACATCCAGCGCGTCCTCGACGGCAACCCGGACGCGACGATCGAGACCGCGTTCACGGAGGGCGACGCCGGCGCGGTGTTCAACGTCGCCGGCGCCGCCGTCGTGGACACGACGAGCGAACCGACCCTCGCCGAGAACTTCGTCCGACACCTGCTCTCGGCAGAGGCACAGGACTACTTCGCCCGGACGACGTTCGAATACCCGCTGATTCCCGACGTGGAGCCGATCGGCGATCTCCCCACGATCGACGAGCTCGACGTGCCGGACATCGACCTGACGGAGCTCTCCGACCTCGAGACGACGATCGACCTCATGCGCGACGCCGGCGTCGAGGTATAGGTCCCGCCCTCATTGACTCCCGTGTCGTCTCGTCCGGACTCCTCTCCCCCGCGTTCGTTCGTGCGTCGCCTCGCGAGTCGCGGGCGCGCCCGGATCGCTCGGGCAGACCGCCTGACGCTCGCGGTCACCCTCGTCGTCGCCGCGACGGGCGCGCTCACCTTCGTCGTCGCCGCGACGGTCTTCCGCTACCACTCCGTCAATCACGACGAGGGGGTATACCTCATGCAGGCCGCGCTGCTGCTCTCCGGCCAGCTCGAGATCCACGCCGGCGCGCTGGCCGACGCCGTCCACCCGTGGTTCTTCATCGAGGACGGCGGGCGGCTGTACCCGAAGTACAACCCGGTTCCCGCCGCGATGTACGCCGTCTCGATGGCGCTGTTCGGCGAGCCGCGGGTGACGCTCGCAGCGGTCGCCGCCGGCAACGCGGCGCTGGTGTACCTGCTCGGGTCGACGGTCTTCGACCGACGCGTCGGCCTCGCGGCCGCCGTCCTCTTCGCGGCCTCGCCGCTCGCGCTCGTCACCTCCTCGGTGTTCCTCCCGTACGCGCCGACGACGTTCCTGAACCTGGCGTTCGCGGTCGCGTACCTCCGAGGCGTTCGCGCCCGGTCGCTCCCGCTCGCCGGGCTCGCGGGGGTCGCGATCGGGCTCGCCTTCTTCGCCCGGCCGTACACGGCGGTGCTGTTCGCGGCGCCCTTCATCCTCCACGCGGTCGGCCGAGTCGCCGTCGCGGTTCGGGAGGCGGGGGTTCCGCCGTTCCCGGTTCCGGGGGCGGTCCGCCGCCACGGGCTCACGGCGCTCTGTGGCACGCTCTTCGTCGGGGTCACCCTCGCGTACAACCTCCGGCTGACCGGATCCCCGCTGACGTTCCCGTACGAGGCGTTCGCGCCGATGGACGGCCCCGGGTTCGGCGAGCGCCGGATCCTCGGGCACAGCGAGGAGTACACGCCCGAGCTGGCGCTTCGCTCGAACGGGTACGCGCTGTGGTACCTCGCCACGCGCTGGGCCCTCGGCGGGCCGATCGGGACGCTGCTCGCGATCGCGGGCGGCGGGCTGGCCGCGAGCCGATGGCTGTCGGGACGGCGCGCGCTGGGGGGAGGGTCCGACGAGAGCGGCGGGAGCGGCGACAGCGCCGGTGACGCGACCGCCGACCGACGCTTCGAGCGCACCGCGGGGCTCCTGCTCGCCGGCGTCGCCGTCTCCGTCGTCGTCGGGAACCTCTTTTTCTGGGGGACGAACAACCTCCTCGCGACGCTCTCGGATCCGACCGACGGGCTGGTCGCCGGCTTCGGGCCGTTCTACCACTTCGACCTCCTCGTCCCGCTGTCGGTCTTCGGCGGCGTCGCCGTCGTCGCCGGCGCGCGGGGGCTCTCCCGGCTCCGCGCGCGGCTCGGCGCTCGGACCGCGCCCGAGGCGGCGCGCGCGGTCGTCGCCGCGGTCGCGGTGCTTGCGATCCTCGGGGGGGCGCTCGGCGCGGTCGCGGCGGTCGAGGCGCCGCTCGACCGACACGCCTCGCACGCCGACAAGTACGAGACGGCCTACGAGCCCGTCGAGTCGGCGTCGTTCGAGGACGACCTCGTGTTCGTTCCAACTCCGTACGGCGAGTGGCTCCACCACCCGTTCCAGCCGCTCCGGAACGACCCCGGGCTGGACGGTCCGGTCGTGTACGCGCTCGACCGCGACCCGGCCGAGGACTTCGCGGTGATCGACGCGTACCCCGACCGCGAGCTCCGCCGCTACGCGTATCAGGGCGCGTGGACGCCGAACCCGGACCGGCACGTCACCCCCAAGCTCGAGTCCCTCGCGGTCCGGGAGGGAGAGCGAGTCGACGCGGCGACGACCGTCGGCGTCCCCGACCGCGTCCAGCGCGCGGTGGTTCGACTGGAGACCGCGCGCGGCGACTCGTCCGGCGCCGGCGAAACGATCCGGGCCGAGTACAACGTGCGCGACTCCGACGACTCGCTCGCGGCCGAGTGGTCGCTCACGCCCGAGGGCGCGCGGCTCGCCGGCGCTCCGAACGCGACCGTCCCGATCGACGCCGCGGGCGACGAGGTGATCGTGACGGTGACGCTCGTCGACCCCGCGGGATCGACGTTCACCTACCGGCAGGAGGCGACGGTTCGGGCGACGGACGAGGGCGTCGAGGTCGTCTGGCCGCCGGAGCGCTTCGTCTGCCAGCTCACGACGGAGTGCGGGACGGGGGGGACGTACATCCCCGACGATCCCGATGCGCACGCGGAGTGGGTCGCCTTCGACACGGAGGCCGAGGCGAACGAAGCGCGGTGAGTCGCCGACGATCGTTTATAAACGGTCGATCGCGAACCGGCGGAGATCGGTTCCAAACTTCCAGCCGCTCGGTTATAACCGGGTATTCCTGAGCCGGCAGCGAACGCTCACAAAGCCCCAGCCGCGAGGCGGGCGCACGCTCGCTGCGCTCCTCGGTCGCTCGTTTCACTCGCTCTCTGCGGTGCTTACGTCGGCATCAGAACGCTTTGCGTTCTGATTGGCTCACGAGAGCTCTGCTCTCGTGAACGCCTGCGCCCGCCTCGCGGCTGCCCCTTTGAGCCCCGCCCGCCCGCGCCGCGACCGCACCTCACGCCTCCCCAGCCTCGTCGGTAGTCCTCCGCTTCGCTCCGGACCACCGACTCCCTCGCGCGTGCGATTCACGCCCTCCGGGCGTTCATCGGCACGCGCCACCACGATCGTCGGGTATAAACAGTCGTCCCCGCCTACAGCCGTCGCAGCCGCTCTTCGAGACACACCGTCACGATGGACTTCGCGATGGCGACGCCGCCCTCGATCGGGTCGAGCTTCGTCTCGCCGAGGCGCTCGGCGTAGTCGATGGGGCGCTCGCGGACGTCGCGACCGCGCATCAGCGGGCGGATGAGGAGCTCGGCGGAGAGGCCGGTGTTCTCGGTCCACTCGATGCTCTCGACGACCTCCCGGCGGTACGCGCGCATCCCGGTGGTCGTGTCGTGGACGCGCTCGCCCATCAGGAGGCTCGCCAGGAGCGCGAACGCGTGGTTGCCGAGGCGGTTGAACGCGGGCATCGCCTCCGCGCCGTGGTAGAGCCGGTCGCCGCTGACGACGTCGGCGCCGTCGTTGATCGCCTCGAGGAACTCCGGGAGCTGCTCCATCGGATAGGTGTCGTCGCAGTCGGTCGTGACGACGACCGGCCGGTCGGGCGCGAGGATCGCCTCGCGGACGGCGACGCCGTACCCCTGCGGCTCCTGCTCGATGACGCGCGCGCCGTGTTCCCGGGCGATCTCCGGCGTCCGGTCCGAGGAGCCGTCGACGCAGACGACCTCGGCGCGCCCGCCGGTGACCTCGTCGATGTCGGCGAGGACCGTCCCGATCGCCTCCTCCTCGTTATACGTTCCCATCACGACGCTGACGTCGTCGAAGGTGTAGCGCTCGGTGCCCCCCTCATTCGGGGCAGCCGCTCCGTTCTCCGCCTCGTCGACCTCGTCGGCCGAGCCGTTCGCGCTGAGTGATCCACTCATTACCTCTACCGGGTCGCCCCACCCACTTGAGTTTTTAGGTTTACCTAAAACAGGATCAGAGCCGGCGCTCGACGTCGTCGGCGACGCGCAGCGCCAGCGCGGCGATCGTGAGCGTGGGGTTCATCGCGCCGCTCGTGGGGAACACCGAGCTGGACGCGATCCAGCAGTTGGTCAGGTCGTGGGTCCGGCAGTCGGCGTCGACGACGCCCGCGTCGGGGTCGGCGCTCATCCGAGTGGTGCCCATGTGGTGGTAGGCGGGGCCGGTCGCGTCGGGACCGGCGACCCACTCGATCTCCGCGCCCAACGCCTCGAGGATCGACCGCTGGATCTCGTTGGCGCGCTCGATGGTCCGGAGCGCCCGGTCGTCGACGCTCCAGTGGATCTCGGGGACCGGGTTTCCGCGGTCGTCGGTGCGGTCGGGATCGAGGGTCACGCGGCTGTCGGACCGCGGGAGCTGCTCGACGAGCCCGCCCATCGCCACGTGGGTGCCGTAGCCGTCGCGGAGCCGCGCTAGGAGGTCGTCTCCCCAGTCGTCGCCGGTCAGCGCCATCTCGACGGGCGAGGGGCCGGCGTAGTTGAAGAACTCCAATTTAAACGGAGCGGTCTCCGCGTCGGCCTCGTCGTAGAACTGGTCGCAGGCGCTGGTGTAGAAGCCGACGTGGTTCTGCCGGGTCGGCTCGTCGAGGGTGCCGCCGACGCCCGCGAACAGGTGGTCCATGAAGAACCGCCCGACCGTCCCGCTGGAGTTCGCCAGGCCGTCCGGGAACTCCTCGGAGTCGGACAGCAGGAGGAGCCGCGGCGTCTCCACGCCGCCGCAGGCGACGACGAAGGCGTCGGCCGTCTGCCGGTGCTCCCCGCCGTCGGGGGTCTCGTACACCGCGGCGGTGACGCGGTCGGCGTCGTGCTCCAGCCGCCCGACCGCCGCGCGGTCGATCACGGTCGCGCCCTTCTCCTCCGCCCGCTCGACGTGGACGGTCGCGTCGTACTTCGCGCCCGCCGGGCAGACGGGCTGGCAGGTGCCGTAGCCGACGCAGGCGGAGCGGTCGTCGTACGCCTCCGAGTTGCGCGCGTTCGGCACCGAGTGCATGTCGATCCCCAGCTCCTCGCACGCCTCCGCGAACAGCGAGTCGCTGTAGGAGGGCCCGAACGCCGGCATCGGATGCGGCTCCTCCCGCGGCGGCGCGTAGGGGTTGTCGGAGGCGCCGGCGACGCCGAGCTCGCGCTCGGCCGCGGCGTAGTAGGGACGGAGGTCGGCGTAGTCGACGGGCCAGTCCGCGCCGACGCCGCGCTCCGTCTCGGAGTTGAAGTCGGCCTCGTGGAGCCGCATCACCATCCCCTGCCAGTGGAGCGTCGACCCGCCGACCCCCTTGACCCGGGCGTGGTTCAGCGGATAGAACCGCTCGCCGCCGTTGCTGTGGGCGTCGCGCTCGCCGCCGACGTCCCAGACGTCGGGCCGGTCGTAGCTCGGGCGGATCGCCCGCTCCTGGCGCGCGAGGCGGTCTGAGGGGTCGAACCGGGGACCGGCGTCGAGGACGACCACCTCACGCTCGGCGGCCAGCCGCTCGGCGACGAGCGCGCCCGCGGGACCGGCGCCGACGACACAGACGTCCGCGTCCGAGACGGGGGAGCGGTCGATCGTCTCCGCGCTCATCGCGGGCCTCGCCGGTAGCTCTCGGTCCCGCCGGGGTGTCCCTGCGGGTTCTCTAAGCCGACCAGCTCGCCGCCCGTCGGCGAGGCGTACAGCGCCAGCAGGAGCTCGTTGACGACGTAGTAGCGCACCCGCTCCGCGACCGTCCCGTCCGAGTCCTCCTCGGCGGTGTCGGCGCCGACTTCCCGGAGGAGCCGGTCGCGGTCGTCTTCGGCGAGCTCTTCGACCGGCGCGTCGTACCACGAGCGGGCCGCGTCGTCGAGCTGGCCGACCGCCGCGCGGACGCCGTCGGCGTGGGGCGACCCGTCGAGCCGCCCGTCGAGGAAGCCGTCGACGAAGGCCTCGACGCCGTCGACCTCGCTCGGGTAGAGCACCGCCGCGACCGCCGCCATCGACGCGCGAACGGCCTCGTCGGGGAGCGCGTCGTCTCCCCCTCCGGCTTCGTCGGTCGAGCCGCCGCTGCCGTCGGGGCCGCCGTCGTCGCCGGTCCGACGGGTCGCGAGCGCGAGACCGCCGGTTGCGCCGACGGCGGCCAGCGCGGCCGCCGCGTCGCGACGCGTCAGTTCCATGCCGAATTTAGGCCCCCCTAAACTATTATATCCGTCGGAGCCGACCGACGACCGAATCGCAACTGCTAACGGTCGGTGCCCCATTTCCCCACCACACACCCCGTCTCTCGGACCATGAGCCTCACACGTCGGATCCGTAACCTCCTGACAGACGGCGACGACCGCCTCCCGCCGGGGCTGACCCTGTTGTCCGCGGCCATCGCCGCGACGGTGGTCTTTCCGCTCGCGTGGCTGGTGATCGAGGCCGTCACCGTCGAGCGGTCGCGGGCGATGGACCTCCTCTTCAGCGCCGCGACCGCCGAGGTCCTCGCCAACAGCCTGCTGTTGATGGCCGGCGTCACGTCGCTGTCGATCCTGGTCGGCGTGCCGCTGGCGTATCTCACGGCCCGGACCGACCTCCCGTTCCGCCGGTTCTGGTCGGTCGTCGCCGCGCTCCCCCTCGTCGTGCCGAGCTACGTCGGCGCGTTCGCGTTCGTCTCCGCGTTCGGTCCGCGCGGGGAGTTCCACGACGTGCTCGCGCCGCTGGGGATCGACCGCTTCCCCGAGGTGTACGGGCTCCCGGGCACGATCCTCGTGATCACGCTGTACACGTATCCGTACGTCTACCTGACGACGCGGGCGGCGCTCCTCTCGCTCGACACGACGCTGATCGAGGCCGCCCGGACGCTGAACCACGGCCGGTTCGAGGCGTTCCGCCGGGTCACCCTCCCGGTCGTTCGCCCGGCGATCGCCGCCGGCTCGCTGCTGGCGGCGCTGTACGCGGTCTCCGACTTCGGCACGCCGTCGATCATGCGACTCCCCGTGTTCACCCGCCAGATCTACGTCGAGTACAACGCGTTCGGCCGGGACTACGCCGCGCTGCTCTCCCTCCAGCTCCTCGCGGTCGTCCTCGTCGTGCTCGCGCTGGAGTGGCTGGTCCGGTCGGACCGGGACGCCCCGGGCGACGACGCGGGTACCACCGACCGCGTCGTGCGCCTCGGTCGGTGGCGCTGGCCGGCGACGCTCCTGCCGGCGTCGGTGGCGGGAGTCGCGCTCGTCGTGCCGGTCTGGATCCTGCTCCTGTGGCTCCTCCGCTCCGAGGCCGAGCGCCGTCCCTCGATGGCGTTCGAACCGATCCAGGTCGTCAACTCCGTCTCGGTCGCCGCCGCCGCCGCGGTCGCCGCCGCACTGGCGGCGATCCCCGTCGCCTACTTCGCCGCGAACCACGACTCGCCGCTGTCGGCGCTGTTCGAGCGGGCGACGTACATCGGGTTCGCCGTCCCCGGGATCGTGCTGGCGCTCGCGCTGGTCTACTTCGGCTCCGGCTACCTCCCGTGGCTCTATCAGACGCTTCCCCTACTGGTGTTCGCGTACGTCGTCCGCTTCCTGCCGCAGGTCGTCGGCTCGACGCGGACCGCGATCCTCGGTGTCGACCCCAAGCTCGTCGAGGCGAGCCGCACGCTCGGCGAGTCCTCGATGGGGGCGTTCCGCCGCGTGACGTTCCCGCTCACGCGGTCCGGGATCGTCGCCGGCGCCGCCCTCGTCTTCCTCACGACGATGAAAGAGCTCCCGGTCACGCTCATCCTCCGCCCGTCCGGCTTCGAGACGATCGTCACGCAGATCTGGCGCGCGCAGGAGACGGCCCTGTACCGGTACGCCGTCGTTCCCACCCTCATCCTGCTCGTCATCTCCGGGCTCTCGATGGTCGTCATCCTCGCGCAGGAGGGCGGGAAAGAGGGGCTCTGAGCGGGGAGCGGATCGGCGGGCGCGGCGCGGATCGGCGGGCGCGGCGCGGATCGACCGACGCGTACTTACCGGGCCGCGTTGACTCGGGCGTATGCTCGATGACTCGACCGTGCTCGTCACGGGCGGCGCGGGGCTCGTCGGGAGCCACCTCGCGGCCCGGCTCCTCGACCGCGGCGCGACCGTCCGCGTCGCCGACGACCTCTCGAAGGGCGACCGCGACCGCGTCCCCGACGGCGCCGACCTCGTCGAGGCCGACCTGACCGACCCCGGCGACGTCGCCGAGGCGGTCACGGGCGACCTCGACGTCGTCTTCCACTTCGCCGCGTACACCGACACGAACTACGACGACGACCGCGAGCTGTTCGAGGACAACACGGCGATGACGTACAACGTGCTGGAACGCATGCACGAGGTCGGCGTCGACCGGCTCGCGTTCACCTCCTCCTCGACGGTGTACGGCGAGGCGCCCCGCCCGACGCCGGAGGACTACGGCCCGTTAGAGCCCATCTCCATCTACGGCTCCTCGAAGCTCGCCGACGAGGCGCTGATCTCGACGCACGCTCACTCGTACGGCGTCCAGTCGTGGGTGTTCCGGTTCGCGAACATCGTCGGCCCCCACCAGCGAGGGAACGTGATCCCCGACTTCATCCAGAAGCTGGACGCGGACCCGTCGGAGCTGGAGATCCTCGGCGACGGCCGGCAGGAGAAGTCGTACATGCACGTCTCGGAGTGCGTCGACGCCATCCAGTACGTCGTCGAGCACGCCGACGACGACCTGAACGTCTACAACCTCGGGACGCGCACGACCACCTCGGTCACGGACATCGCCGACATCGTCGCCGACGAGATGGGCGTCGACCCCGAGTACGCCTACACCGGCGGCGACCGCGGCTGGACCGGCGACGTGCCGAAGATGCGCCTCTCCATCGAGCGGCTCGTCGACCTCGGCTGGGAGCCCTCGATCGAGAGCGACGAGGCCGTCCGGC
Organism: Halorubrum sp.; assembly: GCF_046498025.1. Classification (NCBI taxonomy): domain Archaea; kingdom Methanobacteriati; phylum Methanobacteriota; class Halobacteria; order Halobacteriales; family Haloferacaceae; genus Halorubrum; species Halorubrum sp. The sequence continues at coordinate 1,451 of NZ_JAWOBM010000050.1, read as the reverse complement.
GGAGCGCGCGGGAGCTGATCGACGAGATCGTGGAGTAGAGGCTTCCGTCGGGGCGCCCCATAACCCTTCTTACGCGAGCGCCCCTGTGGACGTACATGCAGTTGCATTGGCACCGTCGTAACCTTCGGCCGCATCCGAATCCGGCGCTTTCGGCCGCCCTCACCGCTGCCGAGCGAGAGGATTGCCGTGTCGTTTCGGTGTTCGTGCTGGACGATGCCATCTTGTCGCGTGCCAATGGATTGGGGGTCGCGTTCATGCTCGGCTCGCTGCGCGCGCTTCGAGACTGGTACCGGGACCGGGGTAGCGACCTCGTGATACAGCGCGGAGATCCGACCGACGTCGTTGGTCACATCGCCGAGACCGTCGGCGCCGAACAGGTCGTGTGGAACGGGGACCACTCGCGACTGGCCCGCGGGCGTGACTGCGCGGTTAGGCGCGCTCTCACTCGCGCCGGAGTCGCCTACGCGTCCGTTCCGAGCGGACAGCCGACCGAGCCGACACCTTCCACCACTCCGCCTTCGGATCCGGAGGCTCATCTGGCCACTCCGGACGCACTGCGTATCGAGAACGAAGCGGTGCCACGACTCTCGGACCTCGGCGACGACGCGTACGACTCCGCCCCCCTCACCTTCGGCACCGAATCCGCTCGAAAGCGATTACGAGCCCTGTCGGACGGAACGACCTATCGTCAGTGCGACGAGCAGAGACGCCGTCAGTTAACGCGATACGGCGGACGGCTGCGCCCTGTCGATCGTTTATATACCGGTGCCGACTCGCTGACCGTCTGCGACCCCCGGCCGTCCTCCGCTTCGGGCGACTGACCCTCTCGCGGGACGCTTCGGAAGGCCCTTTTAACTCCCCCGTCGAACGAACGGTATGTTCAGGCAGTTCCGGTCGGAGGTGGTCGCCGCGCTCGGCGACGCGCTCGCCGCGCTCGACCTCCCGACCGACGACCTCGGCATCGAACGCCCGCCCGACGATATGGACGCGACGCTCGCCTCCAGCGTCGCCTTCCGACTCGCGGGCGAGGTCGGCGCCGCCCCGCCGAACGTGGCCGCGGACGTCGCGAACGCGGTCGACGTTTCCGGCTACGACTACCTCGACGCGGTCGACACCGCCGGGCCGTACGTCAACTTCCACGCCGGCGAGCGCTACCTCGTCGACACGCTCGACGCGGCCGCCGCCGACGCGGGGTACGGCGCGCTCCCCGACCGGGACACCTCGGTCGTGGTCGAGCACACGAGCGCGAACCCGACCGGTCCGGTCCACGTCGGTCGCGCGCGCAACCCGATCGTCGGCGACGCGGTCGCGAACCTGCTGGCGTACGCCGGCTACGACGTCGACCGGCACTACTACGTCAACGACGCGGGCCGCCAGATGGCGGTGTTCACGTGGGCGTACGAGCGGTTCGACGAGTCGGACCTCGACGAGGAACCCGCCCGCGACCGCGC
>NZ_JAWOBM010000019.1:0-26881 GCF_046498025.1 Halorubrum sp. | reverse complement strand
AACTTACTCAACCAAACCACTTCTACAGTTATTTTTTTTTAATTATTTCTTCGGTCTTTTAGCTCCGTATTTAGAACGACGCTGTAACCGCCCTTCAACCCCTGCTGTATCAAGTGCACCACGGATCAGGTGATAACGAACTCCCGGGAGGTCTTTTACCCTGCCTCCTCTTACCAATACTATCGAGTGCTCCTGTAAGTTATGTCCTTCTCCCGGTATATAAGCGTTTACCTCTTTACCGTTGGTTACCTCGCTGGACGCGGTGAGCGCTCGGAGAGCGCGAACCGCGAGGCTGGGGGGGCGTGAGGCTGCGGTCGCGGTGTGGGTGGGACTCAAAGGGGCAGCCGCGAGGACGAAGCCTGACGACGCAAGCACCGCAGGAACGAGCGCAGCGAGTGACGAGGAGCGCAGCGAGTCACGCGAGTCCTCGCGGCTGGGGCTTTGGAAGTGTTCACCGACGGTCCAGCATCAGTCACGCATAAGCGATCGGTTGGGGCTTTAGTCGTGTTCGCCGCCTACCCGCCGTCAATTGCTTATAAACGAGTGGTTAGCGCTTTGAAGGAGATCTCCGCAGCGTCACCGATTGGTTATAAACAGCCGACAGCAACGCTCCACGCTCTTGTTTATAAATAACCTCTCTTCCGATCCGATTCACCGTCCCACTGCGAGTACCGACCGCAACCCCCTTACCCCGTCCGGGCCCGCCTTCGGGTATGCAACCGACAGGGCACCTGCGCGGCGACGCGGTCCGCGTCGCCGGCGACGCCCGTCAGCGATTCTACGACTCCCGCGGCTACGGGCGCCCGCTCGACGGGAACGAGATCGCGCTCTCGCGCGTCGAAGCGGCCCACCTCCTCTTCCGCGGCGACCTCTCCGGCGTCGCGCTCGCCCCCGACGCCGACCCCGTCGGCTTCGAGCGCTTCTTCATCGAGAGCGCGGCCGCGGCCGACCGGTTCGCGGTGCGCTACCTCGTCTACGCGGACCTCCGCGACCGCGGCTTCTACCTCTCGCCCGCGCGAGAGCCGTGGCCCGGCGGAGACGCCGACGTCGCCGACGCGGTCGACTTCGTCGCCTACCAGCGCGGCTCGACGCCCGACACGGGCGACGTGAAGTACCCGGTGCAGGTCGTGGGCGAGCGCGAGTCGCTCCGCGCCGCCGGGCTCGTCGGGCGCACCCTCGCGGTCGTCGACGAGGAGTCGGACATCACGTACTTCGCGGCGACGGAGGGGCGAATCGAGGGCGCGACCGACTACGAACCGCCGGAGCGGCTCGACGGGGTGCTCCTCTCGGACCGCGTCGTCGTGTGGGACGCCCCCGACCCCCTCTACGAGCGCGGCTTCTACGGCCAGCCGCTCACGGGCCGCGCGGCCGCCGTGGAGGGGGCGATCCAGCTCTCGCTCGTCGAGGCCGCGTCGCTCGCGGCCGACGGCGTCCTCTCGCTGTCGGCGTCGGTGGGGGCGGCGGGCGACGGGAGCGTCGGTACCGCAGACGGGACGACGCCGGACGGCCCCGCCGCCGCGGTCGTCGCCCGCGGCCGCGACGTCGAGGGCGAGCGGTTCGACCGCCGGCTCGCCGTTTATAAGCGGCTCCGCGCGGCCGACGCCGTCCCGAAGACCGGCTTCAAGTTCGGCGCCGACTTCCGGACGTACCTCGACGTGGAGACGGTCGAGGACCTGCCGCACTCCGAGCACCTCGTGCGCGTCGTCGACGCCGACCACCGGTTCTCGCCCCGCGAGCTCTCGCTCGACGTGCGGCTCGCGGGCGGCGTCCGCAAGGAGATGGTGTTCGCGCTGACGAGCGTGGAGGGCGGTGAGGGCGGCGACGGCGACACTCCCGAAGACGCCGGCGACGCGGTCCGCGACGCCGACGTCGAGTGGCTCTCGGTCGGACGGCTGACGCCCTGACGGTCGCCGGCGGCCGGCCCCGAGCGAGCGAGACGAACAGAACCGTTTTCCGACACCTCGTCGTCGTGCCGCCCATGACCGAGTACTCCGTGTTCCCCTCCGATTCGGACGCCTACGACATCTCCACCGTCGACCTCGACGGCGACCGCTACGAGGTCAAACAGTCTGTCGTCCGGAACAAGTACGCCGTCCGGGACAGCGCCGGCGACGTCGTCCTGCGCGGGAAACAGAAGATGTTCAAGCTGAAAGAGGAGTTCCCGTTCGTCACCGGCGACGGCGCCGACGCGTTCACGGTGAAGGCGGGCGGCGTCATCGACATCGGCGGCAGCTACGCGCTCGTCGATTCGGGCACCGGCGAGGAGGTCGTCGTCCTCGACGAGGACTACTCGCTGTTCGTCGAGAACTGGACGATCCGCGACCCGGAGACGGGGGAGGCGCTGGCGACCGTCCGGTCGAAGAGCAGGCTGATGGCGGGGCTCCGACACCTGACCTCGGTCGCGAACCTCGTCCCGAATAAGTACGAGATATTCGACGCCGACGGCGGCCACGTCGGCGACATCGAAGGGAAGTTCTCTTTGCGGGACGCCTACACGGTCACTATCGACGACGCGAGCGGCGTGCCGAAGGAGGCGGTGGTCGCGGCCGCGTGCGTCCTCGACGCCTTAGAGAACCAGTAGCGCCCCCGCGACCGGGATCGCTCGGTCGGTCGTGCGAACGACGTCGGAGGCGGCGTCCGCACGCCGACCGAAAAAGAGGAAAGAGCTATGCCGGGATGTCCCCAGCGTCTGCCCATGCAGCTGCCAGAGACGTTCGACCGGTCGCTGGCGCTCCGCCAGTCGATCGCGTACGTCGCGGCGTTCTGTGTGGTCTTCGCGATCGTCTCGTACGTTACCGACGGGAGCGTCCCGCTCGGCGTGGCGACCGGGTTCGTGATGGCGGCCGTCGTGATCGGATACTACGCCTGGAGTGGGGAGCTGGGCGTCCCTGCACAAGAGGAGTGACTCACCCCGCCGGGACCGAGCGCTACGCGCCGTCGCCAAGCTTCGTCTCGCCGACCGCGTCGTGGCCCTCGATCAGTTCGGTGCCGCCCATGTACGGACGCAGCGCCTCGGGGACGGTGACGGTGCCGTCGTCGTTCTGGTAGTACTCTAAGATCGCGACGACGATCCGGGGGACGGCGAGCCCCGAGCCGTTCAGGGTGTGGAGGTGCTCGGCCGACTCGTGGTGCTCCTCGCGGTACCGGATCCCGGCGCGACGCGCCTGGAAGTCCTCGAAGTTCGAGACGGAGGAGACCTCCAGCCAGCGGCCGCCCCGCTCGGGGCCCTCGTCCATGTCGTCGGCGGGCGCCCACACCTCGAGGTCGTACTTCTTCGCCTGCGTGAACCCGAGGTCGCCGGTGCACATCTCCAGGATGCGGTACGGGAGTTCGAGGCGACGCAGCACCTCCTCGGCCTCGTCGACGAGCCCCTCGAAACGCTCGTCGCTCTCCTCGGGGCGGACGAAGTTCACCATCTCCACCTTGTTGAACTGGTGGACGCGGACGATCCCGCGCGTCTCGGTGCCGTGCTCACCCGCCTCCTGTCGGAAGTTCGGCGTGTACGCCTGATATTTAAGCGGGAGGTCCTCGCCGAGCAGGATCTCGTCGCGGTGGAGGTTCGTCACGGGCACCTCAGCGGTCGGGAGCAGCCAGAGGTCGTCGTCGTCGTACGCCTCCTCGTTCGTCCCCTCAACCCGGTACGCGTCCTCCGTGAACTTCGGGAGCTGGCCGGTGCCGCGCATCGACGCGGAGTTGACCGGAATCGGCGGGAACACGTCCTCGTACCCCTGCTCGCGGTGGACGTCGAGCATGAACTGGATCAGCGCGTGCTCTAGCCGCGCGCCGTCGCCCTTCGCGACGTAGAAGCCGGCGCCCGCGACCTTCGCGCCGCGGTCGAAGTCGAGGATCTCCAGTTCCTCGCCCAGATCGTAGTGGGGGACCACGTCGTCCGGAAGCGCGCGCAGGTCGTCGAACCCCTCGCGGCGCCGCTCGACGTTCTCCGACTCGTCGGCGCCGACCGGCACCGACTCCTGCGGGATCTGGGGGAGCTCGAGCAGCGACCGCTCCAGTTCGGCCTCCAGCTCGTCGGCGCGCTCCTCGATCTCCTGTAGCTCCGACTTGAGCTCCTGGGAGCGCTCGATCGCCTCCCGGGCCGCCTCCTCCTCGCCGGCCCCTTTGAGCTCGCCGATCTTCGAGGAGACCTCGTTGCGCTCGTGGCGCAGGTCGTCGCCGCGGCTCTTCAGCTCCCGCCACTCCCTGTCGACGTCGAGTACCCGGTCGAGGTCCACGTCGACGCCCTTGTTGACGAGCGCCTCGCGGACGACCTCGGGGTTCTCCCGGACGAACTGTCGAGACAGCATTTATCAGGGATTCCGCGGGACGACCCAAAACCGTATCGGAGCGTCGGTAGCGTCTCGGCAGAACCCTCTGGACGGTCATCGGTATTTGATACCAATTTCTCCCAGTAAGCAGTCGCTAGCGGTCGGCTATGTCGTCCGGTAGTACGTCTGAAAAAGTGCCAGCGGCGTCGACAGCGGCTGTCGCGGTCGGTCCGGCTCAGAGGATGAACGTGACGACCGCGAGCACGATGAAGATGATGACCAGCCACTTTGCGATGCTCATACTCAGTCCGGCGACGCCGCTGGCGCCGGCGACCGCCGCGATCAGCGCGAGGACGACGAACAGAATCGCCAGCCCGATCAGGTCCCCACCGAACTGTAGCGGCAGTGCCAAGGCTCCGTCGTGAATCACCTGTGTGATGCTCATACATGATTACGTGCTTCCGTCTATTTAGTTAGAAGACACGTACCAGATCGATCGCATGTGTTATTCTGTTGTATCGGATCGGACGCGATCAGCCCTTCGGCACTCGTCCCGGTATCCCGTTTCGACGGCGAGCGCGTCTCCGAAGCCCGCGGCAGGCACCGCTCGCCGTGCGCGGTCGACGTCCGCGTCGACGCTACCGCTGCGAACGCCCCGCGGAGACCTCCGGAGGCTCCCGAGGACCGTAGAGACGGTTTCTACCGGTCGTTCCGTGTGGGCAGCGCGGAACCGTATCGGGGCGTCGGTTGCTACGGAGCGACCCGACGCCCGGTTCGGCACGGACGAACTGGTGGAAACGAGAGCGCAGACGGTCGGCTGGGGGGAGGGCTCGTCAGGGGAGTATTGCGAAGTTCGCGTACGCCATGAGCAGCGCGAGGCCGGCGACGACGACTCCCACCACACGCATCATCAGGAGCCGCATGCGACTCGGTTCGACCTGCGTCGTGCCGCCCGGACCGCGCGTCTGCCACCGGGTCATCCGTCGGGGGAACGCGGCTATCGCCAGGGCACCCGCGGCGACGAGGAGGGGCACGGCGACGAAGAACAGCCGGAAGGGTACGGGAAACATATCGGGGCCTACGCCTCGCGAACCAGCAAAGTGTTTCGATACTGGACGTTCCCGCGGAACTCCGCGACGGCCTCGAGCGCGCGTCCCCCGTCGTCAGTACCCGCCCGGCAGCGCCATCCCGATCGCGAGCGCGACCAGCGGCACCGCGGCGAGGACCGCGTACCACAGCCCGGCGGCGACGAGGACGGCCCACGTCGAGGCGCCGTACCCCGTCGGGTCCCAGTCGAGGCCGAGCCGCGGGAGCCCGGCCACGGCGACCGCCGGAGCGACGAGCCCGACGGCGACGCCGCCGAACAGCGCGGTGTCGAGGAACCCCTCGCTCCAGCCGGGGCCCGCCGAGTCCACGAGCCAGACCGTCAGAACGACGCCGGCGAGGTAGGGGACCGAGAGCGCGAGCGCGACGCCGACGTAGGAGGGGACGAGCCGTCCCGCCGGCGGGAGCGCGACGAACAGCGCCCGGAACCGCGCCGAGAGGAGGAACGGCGCCCAGCAGACGGCGGCGACCGCGCCGGGGAGGGCGAACAGCGCGAGCGTCCAGAGCCACCCGATCGCCGTCTCGACGACCGCGGGTGCGCCGGCGACGCCGGCGGGACCGACGACCATGCGCGAAGTCTCGGCGGACGTGTCAAACGCTTTGTGGTGGCGTGGGAGCGAGCGGCGGTCGCGTGGGAGCGAGCTGTGGTGGCCCGGACCACCACGATTTAAGCGTCGCGCCGCGAGCGCCTACGCATGCTCATCACGGGTGCGGAACTGGCCGACGGGCGGGTCCGCGACGTTCGAATCGCGGACGGCAGGATCGCCGCGGTCGGTCGAGGGCTTGACGCGGCCGCGGGAGAGCGCGTCGTCGACGCTCGCGGGCGACACCTCCTGCCCGGCGCCGTCGACGTCCACGTCCACTTCCGGGAGCCGGGCGGGAGCCACAAGGAGACGTGGACCTCCGGCTCGCGGAGCGCGGCGGCGGGCGGCGTGACGACGGTCGTCGACCAGCCGAACACCTCGCCGCCAACGGTCGACGGCGCCGCCTTCGACGAGAAGGCCGCGCTGGCCGCCGAGTCACTCGTCGACTACGGGATCAACGGCGGGGTCACCGCCGACTGGGACCCCGAGGGCCTGTTCGAGCGACCCCTGTTCGCGCTCGGCGAGGTGTTCCTCGCGGACTCGACCGGCGACATGGGGATCGCCGTGGACCTGTTCGAGGAGGCGCTCGCGGAGGCCGCCGCCCGCGACGTCCCCGTCACGGTCCACGCGGAGGACGAGACGCTGTTCGACGACGCCGCGCTCGAGGGCGACCTCGGCGGGGTCGGCACCGCGGCGGCCGCCGACGCGTGGTCCGCCTACCGGACCGCCGAGGCGGAGGTCGCCGCGGTCGAGCGCGCCCTCGCGGCCGCCGCCGAGAGCGACGCGCAGGTCCACATCGCGCACACGTCGACACCCGAGGGGATCGACGCGGTCGTCGAGGCCCGCGAGGACGAGACCCGAGGGGCCCGGCCGACCTGCGAGGTCACCCCGCACCACCTCTTCCTCTCGCGCGAGACCGCCGGACGGCTCGGCACGTTCGGCCGGATGAACCCGCCGCTCCGGTCGGAGAAACGCCGCGCCGCGGCCTTCGAGCGCCTCCGCGACGGCGACGTCGACGTGGTCGCCACCGACCACGCGCCCCACACGGTCGCGGAGAAGCGGCGGGGGCTCGCGGACGCGCCGAGCGGCGTGCCCGGCGTGGAGACGCTCTACCCGCTCCTCCTCGAATCCGTCCGCAAGGGGGAGCTCGGCTTGGAGCGCGTCCGCGACGTCGTCGCCGCCAACCCCGCGTCTATCTTCGGCATCGAGTCGAAGGGGCGCGTCGCCGAGGGCGGCGACGCCGACCTGGTGCTCGTCGACCTGACGAATCCCCGCGAGGTCGAGGCGGGCGCGCTCCACAGCGCGTGCGGCTGGACGCCCTACGAGGGGCTGCAGGGCGTCTTCCCGGAGCTGACGCTGGTGCGCGGCGAGGTCGTCTACGAGCGGGACCCCCTGACGGGCGCGGAGTCGTTCGGCGAGCCGGTCGGGCGAAACGTTCGGCGGTCGTAGTCGGCTCGTGCGTGGCGCTCGGGGGCTCGTGCGTGGCGCTCGGGGGCTCGATCGCGTACGGGCGCGACCCCTCGGCGGAACGCATATGCCGTTGCCATCCTTAAGAGAGCCATATCGATGATCGTGGGATTCCTTGGCATGAGGCGCGGTAGCGAGCCTGTCTCGCTGCCGGGCCGGGTCGCGTCGTCGGACCGGACCGCCGCGCGACAGACGCCGACATGACCGACGCCACGGAGGCGGACTCGAGCGGGGCCGAGGGGACGGGCGAGCCGGAGCGCCGCCCGATGGAGCCCGACGGCGTCGCGGCGCTCGCGGAGCGCATCGTCGACAACGTCGAAGCGGTGATCGTCGGGAAGCGAGCGGCGGTCGAACACGTCGTAATCACGATTCTCGCGCGCGGGCACCTCCTCGTGGAGGACGTCCCCGGCGTCGGGAAGACGACGCTCGCGAAGGCGGTCTCGCGCTCGATCGACGGCTCGTTCAAACGCGTCCAATTCACGCCGGACCTCCTCCCCGCGGACGTCACCGGCGTCAACGTGTTCAACCAGCGGACCGACGAGTTCGAGTTCCAGCCGGGACCGGTGTTCGCTAACGTCGTCCTCGGCGACGAGATAAACCGGGCGCCCCCCAAGACGCAGTCGGCCCTGCTGGAGGCGATGGAGGAGGGACAGGTGACGACCGACGGCGAGACCCGATCGCTCCCGGACCCGTTCTGCGTGATCGCGACCCAGAACGACGTCGAGCCCGGGCAGACGTACGAGCTCCCGGTGGCCGAGATCGACCGGTTCACGAAGAAGATCCGCCTCGGCTATCCCGCGGCACACGAGGAGGCGGAGATACTCGGGCGGATGGCGGGCGACCACCCGGTCGACGACGTCACGCCGGTGGCGTCGATCGAGGAGGTCAGACGGGCTCGGACGGCCGTCGCCGCGGTCGACGCCGCCGAGCCGGTCCGGACGTACATCGCGCGGCTGGCGACGTACACGCGGCGGAACGCCCGCCTCGGCGTGAGCCCGCGAGGGAGCCTCGCGCTGCTCCGGGCCGCACAGGCGCGCGCCGCGCTCGACGGGCGCGGATACGTGATCCCCGACGACGTCCAGACCGAGGCGCCGACCGTGCTCGCCCACCGGATTCGCGCCGACTCAGGGACCGACGGGTCGGCGGTGGTCGAGGACGCCCTGGACCGAACGAACGTGGAGTGATCACCGATGCCGTCCCCAACTCTCACCCGCCGGGGTCGCGTCGTCGCAGCGGTCTGTGTCGTCGGCGTCGCCATGGCGTTCGCGGCCGGCGGGCGGTCCCTGGAGACGGTCGTCCTGCCCGGTGTCGTCGCACTCGCCGCGGGGTACCTCCAGCTCGCTCGGATCGACGAGCCGGCGGTCAGGCGCGCCCTCCCGGGCGAGCGGTTCGTCGGCGAGAGCGGCGAGGTCCGGCTCGCGTTCCGCGGTCGGAACGGCGGCGAGGTGTCGCCTGCGTACGTCGCGGACGTCGACGACGGGCTCGACGATGGACTGGAGGGGCCGACCGAGCCGGTCCGCACCTCCGTCGGCGACGCCCCCGCGACGTACCGCGTCCGGTTCCTGCGTCGCGGCGAGCGACGCTTCGGCCCCGTCGCGGTGACCGCGAGCGACGTGTTCGGGCTCTTCGAGCGTCGGGCGGTCGTCGAGGAGTACGACGCGGTCCTCGCGTACCCGTCGTGTCTGGCGATCCCGGCGTGGTTCCGGCGGGCGCTGTACGCCGAGGACGCGGTGGGAACGAGCCGACAGCGCGAGGAGTTCGACCGGCTCCGGGAGTACGCGCGCGGCGACCCCCTCCGCGACGTCCACTGGCCGGCGACCGCGAAACACGACGAGATCGTGGTCAAAGCGTTCGCCGCGGAGACGGAGCGCGGCCGCGTGGCGATCGCCGGCGAGGCCGAGGGAGACGGGCGGGACGCGACGGGAGATCCGAGAGACCCGAGCGACCAGACGCCCGCCGACGCGCTCGCGAGCGCGGCCGCGAGCCTCGCGCTGGCGCTTCTCGACGACGGCGTGCCGGTCGATCTGACGCTTCCCGAGGGGGAGGTGTCGGCTGACCCGGGCGCCCGGGGACGCCGGGCCGTGCTCGAGCTGGCCGCGCGGACCGGTCCCGGCTCGGTCGGCGCCGAGGACGCGGACGTCCGCGTCGTCGCGGACGAGCGCGGCGCACGGTACCGGGTCGGCGACCGCGCCGTCGCGTTCGACGAGGTCGCGGAGGGGACGATCGGCGAGACGGGCGCCCGGGGGGCGACTACCGCCCGTGAAGCCGGTGAGTCGTCAGACGGCACCGCCGAGACCGACCGCGCGGGCGCGGCGACACGCACCGCCGAGGGAGGCGCCACCGCGGACCGAGGCGGGGTGATCGGCAGATGAGGGGGCCGTCGCTCGGCGAGCGGGGCGGATCGAGCCGAGGCGGGACGTTCCGAACCCGAGGCCGACGGGGGACGGGCGCGGGCGAGGGCGTCGCCGGCGGCGACGGCCTCCGCGGGCGGCTTCGGGCCGCCGTCGACCCGCCCGTGCTCGGCGTCGCGGTCGTCACCGCGGCGTACCTCTCGGTGTTCCTCGCCGCGACCGACGTGGTCGGCGGAACGGGTCGGACCGCGGCGGCCGTCGCGGTCGCCGGCGTCGCCGGGTTCGTCCTCGCCCGCTCGATCGGCGAGCGGGCCGCGCTTCGGCTGACGGTCGTCCTGTTCGCCGCCACGCTGGCGGGGTACTACTTTACTGTCCCCGCCAGCCAGCGCGCGATCTTCTCGGTCCGGACCGTCGCGCTGGACGTGGTCTCCCTGCTGACCGGGCTGTCGATCCTCCGCCTCGCGCTCGCGGACGTGTGGGTGCTCGCGGTCGCGCCCGTGCCGACGTTTCTCGTCGGCTACCTCGTCGGCCGCGGGCGACACGTCGGGGCCGCCGGGGTCGCGGGCGGGACGCTCGGGTTCCTCGTCCTCACGGGCGACGCGGGCGGGACGACTACGCTCGCCGGGGTCGTCGGCGTCGCGCTCGCGGCCGGGCTCTCGACGCTGTCGATGCCGGGCGGGATCCGCGACCACGGCGACACCCTCGCCGCGGTGGTGGCGGCGATGATCCTCGTGAGCGCGACGCTCACGCTGCTCCCGGCCGGCGCGGCCGGCCCGTGGGGCCTCGACCGCGGCACCCCGACGCTGGAGTCGTCGATCACGGCGGACGACGAGTTGACGGTGGTGGGACCGACGCGACTCTCACCGGAGGTCCGCTACACGATCGAGAGCCCGACGGCGACGAACTGGCACGCGGGCGCGTACGACACCTACACCGGCGACGGCTGGGTGCGGTCCGGCGAGCAGTCGCCGCTGGAGGGGAGCCTCGACGGGCCGCCGGGCGACGCGACGGCGGTGAACACCACGATCACCGCCGAGACGGAGTCGCCCTCGCTCCCGTCACCGTGGCAGGCGGTCGACGTGCGGGGGACCGCGGCGCAGACGGCACAGGTGGACGAGCACGGAACGCTCCGGCTCGCCGAGCCGTTGGGGGCGGGCGAGACGGTCACCGTCGAGAGCCGGCTGCCCGACGACGACCCCGCCGCGCTCCGCAACGCCAGCACGACGTACGACCCCGCGCTCGAGGAGCGGTACACGCAGCTCCCCGAGAGCACGCCGGACCGGGTCGGGGAGCGCACCGAGACGATCCTGGACGAGGCCGACGCGGACAACCCCTACGATCAGGCCGTGGCGATCGAGCGCTACCTGCGCGAGGGGTACGCCTACTCGCTGACGGTTCAGAAGCCGGACGGCGACGTGGCCGACGCGTTCCTCTTCGAGATGGACGCGGGCTACTGCGTCTACTTCGCGACGACGATGGTCGCGATGCTGCGCTCGCAGGGGGTCCCGGCGCAGTTCGTCACCGGCTACTCCGAGGGCGAGCGGGTCGGCGAGGACCGGTACGTCGTCCGCGGGCAGGACGCCCACGCGTGGGTGAAGGTGTACTTCCCGGACCACGGCTGGGTCGCGTTCGACCCGACGCCCGCGGCGGAGCGCGAGGAGGCACAGAGCGCGCGCCTCGAGGACGCGCGGGCCGCGGGCGAGGACGACGTCGACGTGGCGGCGTCCGAACCCGACGTGGGCGTTCCCGACGACGTCCCCGAGACCGAGAGCGACATGACACCGACCGAGGACGCGAACGACAGCAACGCGACGCCGACGTCGGGCGACGGCGCGGGGTCGGTCGAAGGCGGCTCCGGACAGGAGGGGGTCGATCGACGCCAGAGCGAACTCACCCGGGGTGCGGGCGGCGGCGAGGTGCGGACCGACGAGCGCGGTCCCACGCTTCCCTCGGTCGAGACCCTCGCGTACTGGCTGTTCGCCGTCGCGGTCGGCGTCACGGGCGTCCGTCGGTACGGCGTCGACGAGCGCGTGCGCCGCGCGGCGCGGCTCCGTCTCCCGTGGATCCGCTCGGACCCGGCCACGGACGCGCGGCGCGCGTTCGCCGACCTCGAGTACCTGCTCGCTCGTCGGTACCGGGAGCGCCGCGCCGGCGAGACGCCGCGGGCGTACCTGGACGCGCTCCGGCTCCGCGGGCTCGACGAGCGGGCCGTCGCCGTCGGCGAGGCCTACGAACGGGCGACGTACGCCGGGACGGTGACGCGCGCGGAGGCCGACGAGGCGCGCCGGACGGTCCGGCGACTGGCGCTGGAATCGACGCCGGTCCTCGGACGGCTGTTCGACTGACCGACTCCCGTCGGCTCGCGGCGGCGCCGGTCGAAGACCGCGGATTCGCGCCCCGTTTCCGGCGTTCGCCCGAACGAACCGGTGCTGAGGCGGTTACACTCCCGACACTATTTAATACGGTCACCATGTAGATGCGATCGTAATGTCGGAAGTCTGCTCGACGTGCGGACTGCCCCAGGAACTCTGCGTCTGCGAGGACGTCGCGAAGGAGTCCCAGCAGATCAGCATCCGCATCGACGAGCGCAGGTACGGTAAGGAGGTAACGGTCATCGAAGGATTCGACCCGAAGGACGTCGACCTGAGCTCCCTCTCGTCGGATCTCAAGTCGAAGTTCGCCTGCGGCGGCACCGTCGAGGACGGCGCCATCGAGCTGCAGGGGAACCACTCGGGCCGCGTGGAGGACTTCCTCCGCGATAAGGGCTTCAACGTCGCGTGACCGTCACCTGACCGTCCGCCGTCGAGCGATCCGCTGATGCGATTTTCGAACAGTTGCGTCCGGCGAGCCGCGGTGCCGCGAGCCGAAAGGCGCTCCGCCCGTCCATTTCGGTTATATAAGGAGCGCGGCCCGCCCGACGACGAACGCGGCCGCCGCGAGGAACGTCCCGTACTTGAATCGGCGCTGCGCGGTCGCCGGATCGCCGAAGCTCTCGGAGCAGGCGTACAGCATGACCGCGTCGGCGACGGCGACGAGGAGGAGGTAGACGCCGCCGAAGGTGCCGGTGAGATACGGGATCGGGCTGGCCGCGACGGCGACGAGGAGCGCGACGGCGCCGACCCACAGCGCGCGCTCCTCGCCGATCGCGATCGGGAGGGTCCGGAGCCCCTCCTCGCGGTCGCCGGCCACGTCCTCGACGTCCTTTATGACCTCGCGCGTGAACGTGGAGAGCCCGGCCAACAGCGCGAGGACGGCGACGGCTGCCGGCGAGCCGACCGCGGCGCCCCCGAACAGGAACGTCGAACCGACGAGGTACGCGACGAGCGCGTTGCCGAGCCCGGGGGTGCCCTTAAAAAACGTCGTGTAGGTGACGAGCGCGACGAGGTTGACGGCGGCGATGCCGATCGCCAGCGGCGGCAGGCGGGTCGCGAGCGCAACGGCGAGGAGGAACCAGACGGCGGCGGCCGCGAGCGCGCCGCGCGCCGAGACGGCGCCGCGCGGGATGGGCCGGTCCGGCCGATTGACGGCGTCGATCGCGCGGTCGAAGTAGTCGTTGATCGCGTTGCCCGCGGCGACCGCGACCGCCGTGACGACCCCGGCGATCGCCGCGGGGACGACGGCGTCGCCGACGCCGGCGACGAACGCGCCGGTTCCCGTGAGGACCGCAGCGGCAACGCAGTTCCCCGGCCGCGCCAGCTCCGCGACCCCGCGCGCTGTGTCGTACACGTCGTCTCGCACGAGCGCGGCGCGGCACATAAACGACCCGGGATGCGAGCGGGGTCGAGGCGGCCGCGCCGAGGGGGCTGACGGCGAGGCCGCGGCCGCTATCCGCCGCCCCGCCCGTGATTATCCCGACTCGAAATCGGCCACGAACGTTTATGACGCGTCCAAGGGAACGGGCGTGTATGGCTAAGGGACTTGACGTCGGCACGATGAACATCCTCTCCGCACGACAGGAAGGCGCGGAGACGGTGTTCGTACAGCAGCGGAACTCGTTCGTCGAGATCGAGTACAGCGACATGGCCGAGCAGATGCTCTCCCGCAGCGACGTCCTCCACATCCGCAAGGACGACAAAGTGTACGTCGTCGGCGACGACGCGCTCAACTTCGCGAACATCTTCAACAAGGAGACGCGCCGGCCGATGCAACACGGGATCTTGTCCAGCGACGAGGCCTCCGCGATCCCGATGATCAAACTCATCACCGAACAGGTGGTCGGCCAGCCCTCCCGCCCGAACGAGCGGCTGTTCTACTCCAGCCCGGCGGACCCGATCGACTCCGGGCTGACGACGCTGTACCACGAGAAGACGCTGGAGTCGATGCTCGGCGACATGGGGTACGACCCCGAGCCGATCAACGAGGGGATGGCCGTCATCTACTCCGAGCTCGCGGACAACAACTTCACCGGCCTCGGGATCAGCTTCGGCGCGGGGATGACCAACGTCTGTCTCGCCTACTACGCCGTTCCCGTCATGAAGTTCTCCATCGCCCGCGGGGGCGACTGGGTCGACGAGCAGACCTCCCAGGCCACGGGGACGCCGGTCGACAAGGTGACGAGCATCAAGGAGGACGACTTCGAGCTCGACTTCCGCACCGACGTCGGCGGCGTCGAGGGCGCGCTCGCCATCTACTACGAGAACCTGCTCGACTACGTCATCGAGAACATCAGCCGCGAGGTCGACGAGGAGGACGTCGAGGAGGGGCTCGACGTCCCCGTCGTCGTCACCGGCGGGACCTCGAGCCCGAAGGGGTTCGAGGACCTGTTCGCCGACCACCTGGCGGACGCGAACATCCCGTTCTCGATCAAGGGCGTCCGCTCGGCCGACGAACCGATGTACAGCGTCGCGAGCGGCGCCCTGGTCGCGGCCCGCTCCGAGGAGGGCGACGAGGCGCCCGACGAGCCCGCGGCCGAGGAGGCCGCGCCCGAGTCCGAGGACTGATCGGCCCGCGCTCGAACCGACTCCGGTCGCTCCCGACGCTTCCCTCCGGTTTTTCGGTCAGTGAGGACGCGCCGAACGCCTAAACCCGCGGACTAACGAGTGATCGCATGGCCGAAGTCGCGCCCGATGACGACGACCGACGACTCCGCGTCGACCTCGAGGTCGAGGGAGCGGACGGGTGGGAGTGTCCGATGATCTCGCAGACGGTGAGCGCGACCGACGTTACCGTCAACGCGGTCGGCGAGGAGTGCACGGTGGAGGTCGACCCCGCGAGCGAGGACGGGATGCGCCGGGGCCACGGCGAGGTCACCGACGACTGCCTCTGTAAGGTCTTCCAGGAGTCCGGCTACGTGCCCCACGTGCAGCGGGTCGAAGACGGGGCGGTGTTCGTGACGTCGTACGTCGACGACCGCGAGGCGGTCCGCGAGATCGTGACCGCGCTGCGAGCGGTCCTCGATCGCGTGCGACTGGTCAGACTCGCCGTGGTCGCCGGCCCGGACTCCACGGAGCAGGCGACCGTGGACCTGTCGGCGCTCACCCCGAAACAGCGGGAGGGGTTGGAGCTCGCCGTCGTCCGCGGCTACTTCGACGCGGACGTCGACGTCTCGCTCGGCGACCTCGCCGCCGAGCTCGGGATCAGCAAGTCGGCGCTCTCACAGCGGCTCCGAGCCGCGCAGGCGAAGCTCGTCACGGACGCCTTCGAAGAGCTCGCCGGTTGACGCGTCTCTCGGACGCGGGGGGCCGAACCGCGACCGGATCAGTCGGCCGCCGACTCGCCGCGGATGCGTCGGACTGCCTCCGCGCCGTCGCGTTCCGCCTCCGTGAGGTAACACTTCGGGTCGGGCGCGAACGGGTCGCCGTGCGCCGAGAGCGCGCGGAGCCGCGACCCCCCGCGACAGATCTCTTGGTACGCGCAGTCGGCACACCGGCCGGTGAGGTGCTCCTCGCGGTTCCGGAGCCCGGCGAGCAGCGGGTTCGACTCGTCGCTCCAGATGGCGCCGAACGAGCGGTCCCGCACGTTGCCGGGCGAGTATCCCTGCCAGAACTGCGTGAGGTGGACGTTCCCGACCGGGTCGACGTCGGCGACGCGCTCGCCCGTCGGGTCGCCGCCGTTGCGCCGGAGGTACTCGCGGATCAGCCGGGCGCGGTCGGTGCCGATCTCCCGGTCCGCGTACTCGACGAGGTAGCCGGCGTCGGCGTAGTTCCCGACCAGCAGGGTCTCGATCTCCTCGCCCGCGTCGTGGTACTCGCGGGTGAGGTCACAGAGGTCGGTGACGGCCCGCCGGGTGGCCGCGGGGCTCAGGTCCACGTCGGCGATCTCGGCGCCGCGCCCACCGTAATCGAGGTGGTAGAAACAGAAGCGGTCGACGCCGATGTCGACGAGCAGGTCGACGACGCCCGCTAGGTCGTCCACGTTGTGCTCGGTGATCGTGTAGCGGAGCCCGGTCTTGAGCCCCACGTCGAGACACGCCTCGATCCCTCTGACCGCGGCGTCGAACGCGCCCTCCTCCCCCCGGATCCGGTCGTTGCGCTCGGGGAGCCCGTCGACGGAGACGCCGGCGTACTTGAGCCCCGCCTCCTTCAGTTCCCGGACGTTCTCGCGGGTGAGCAGGGTCCCGTTCGTGGAGAGGACGGGCCGGATCCCGGCGTCGTCGGCGTGGGCGACGAGCTCCGTCAGGTCCTCGCGGACAAGGGGCTCCCCACCGGAGAAGAGGAGCACCGGCACGCCGAACGCGGCGAGGTCGTCGATGAGCGCCTTTCCCTCCGCCGTCGACAGCTCGTTCGGCGCTCCCTCCCGGTCGGCCGCGGCGTAGCAGTGCTCGCAGTAGAGGTTACACCGCTTCGTCGTGTTCCAGACGACGACCGGGCGTCGCTGCTTGTCGTCCGTGATCTGGGGCTTCTTCGAGTCGTCCGCGGCGTCGTACCGGAGCCCGTCGCTCTCGGCGTCGAGGCCGCAGAGGAGCTTGCTGACCGAGATCATCGGTCGCCCTCCGGATCCGAAGCGTCGTCGCGAGCGGCGGACGCCGAATCTCCCGCGACGGGCACGCCGCCGCAGGCGACGGTCGGCGTCCCCTCGGTCTCTTCGTACACACGCGGTTCGGCGTCGTCCGGGGACGTCGACGCCGCGTCGGACGACCGGTCGTCCGCCGCCAGCGACTCGGCGGAGTAGCGGTGCGTCTCCTCGGCGGGACAGACCCACACGTCGCGGGCGTACCAGGCGAAGAGCTTGCTCGCCTCCTCGTGGGCGACGTCGGGCGTCGGCGCCGCGACGGTGCCGACGTGGCGGAGCGGGTCCGCCCCCTCCTCGCGGACGAACACCTCGAAGCGTCGGCCGTCCGCGGAGCGCGGGCCGCTCGATCCGGCGGTTCGGTCCGTCTTCTCGACCATATCCCCGCTAGGAACGACCCACCGAACCCGGTTTCGCGCGTTCTCACGGGGGCGAAATCCGCCCGAACACGTTCGGACGTGCGACAAATAAATCACATACAGATATAACAAATATCGTCTCGTGGCCGGGGTCCGCCGATCCGGCACGCACAGATCCGGCCGCGGGGACGGCCGTCGCCTGCCGGAGATCTGAGCGGCCGGGGCGAACCGCGGCGCGCACGTCGTCGAGGGCGCGAACGCCGGAGACGGCGGCGACCGCGTCGAGGCCACCTGTTATGTCCGCCTGCCTCCAAGGGGACGCATGCGCGAACTCGTCTTCGCCCTCGAGTACGAGCCGGGGCGCAACAGGGTGGCCGACGCGCTCGCCGACCACCCCGGCGCGCGGGTGCGGTCGCTGTCGCTGCACGCCACAGCGGACCACCTCTGGCGCGTCGACCACGCCACCGGCGCCCCGGAGGCGCTCGCGGCCGTCGAGGCCGCCTTCACCGACGGCGACTACTACGCCGACTGCCTCGCGACCGAGGACTGCGGCGCGACGCAGACCACCCGCGTACTCGACCGCACCGACGACACCCTCGTGTTGTACACCGACTGGGAGCCCACGCCCGTCTGCGCGTCCGTGCCCCACCTCGCGCGCGACCACCTCGGCGACGGCGTCCTGTTCGAGACCCGCCACGAGGGGCGCCACTACACCTGGCGACTCATCCACTCCGGCGAGGGCGACATGGGCGCGTTCTTCGGCGCGCTCCGAGCGGCCGTCGGCGACGCCGCCCGGACGGAATTGCTCAGGACGGCCAACGTCTCGGGCGCACCGGGCGAGTCGGACGGGGAGGCCGGCGAGGTCGGGCTCACCGCCGAGCAGGAGGCCGCGCTGAGAGCCGCGGTCGAGCACGGGTACTACGAGTCGCCGCGGGCGGTCGACGCGGGCGAACTCGCGGCGCACCTCGACGTTCCGCGGTCGACGCTCACCTACCGGCTCCGCCGGGCCGAAGAGCGGCTGGCGAAGGCGCACGTCGCTCGCGATCCGCAGGCCGACGCCGTTCCCGGTCCGCGGAACTGACCGAACTGGGACGAACGACGAATATTGGAAAATTCCAACTAAGGCTTATCGCCATCAGGACCTTCCCTCTTCGTAATGAGCGACGAACCCGCCGAACGGGGGGACGCGGCTGGGAGCGACCCCGCCGAGATCGGAACGGTCGGAGACGACGCCGTCGGAGGCGAAGCCGCCGAGCGCGACGCGACCGGCGACGGACGGCGCGAGTTGACCGCCAGCCTCGCGGTCCCCGAGATGGACTGTCCGTCGTGTGCCGGGAAGGTCGATAACGCCCTCGAGCGCGTCGACGGCGTGGTCGATGTCGCGCTCAACCCGACGGCCGGCACGGCGACGATCACGTACGACGCCGACCGGGCGAGCGAAGACGACGTGGTGGCGGCCGTCGAAGGCGCCGGGTACGAGGTCACCGGCGGGCGTTCGGGCGTCGACGGAGACGCGGGTCGCGAGGGCGATGAGGCGACAGATGGGAACGCCGGCGGCGTGACGGTCGCGCCCCCCGCCGAGGTCTGGACGACGCCGCGGGCGAAGAAGACGTGGCTGGGCGCGGTGCTCGTCGTCGCCGGGCTCCTGTTCGAGTTCGTCCTGACGGCGCAGAATCCCGCGGTGGCGAGCGTGCTCGGCGTCCCGCTCACGCTCGCGGACGTCCTGTTCGTCGGCGCGGTCGCGGCCGCCGGGGTCCCCGTCGTCCGCGGCGGCTACTACTCGGCGCTGAACCGGAGCCTCGACATCGACCTGCTGATGGGGACGGCGATCGTCGCCGCGACCGGGATCGGCTACTTCGTGGAGGCGGCCACGCTCGCGGTCCTCTTCAGCGTCGCCGAGCTGTTGGAGGACTACGCGATGGACCGCGCCCGCGACTCGCTGCGCGAGCTGATGGAGCTGTCTCCGGACGAGGCCACCGTGAGACGCGACGGCGCGGAAGCCACGGTCCCGACCGACGACGTCGCCGTCGGCGAGGTCGTGGTGGTCCGCCCGGGCGAGAAGATCCCGCTCGACGGGACGGTGATCGAGGGCCGGAGCGCGGTCGACGAGTCGCCGATCACCGGCGAGAGCGTCCCCGTCGACAAGGCCGCGGGCGACGAGGCGTTCGCGGGCGCGATCAACGAGGAGGGGTACCTCGAGATCGAGGTGACCTCGACCGCGGGCGACTCCACCCTCTCCCGGATCATCGAGCTGGTGCAGGGCGCGCAGGCGGAGAAGACCGAGACGGAGCGGTTCGTCGACCGCTTCGCGGGCTACTACACCCCGGTCGTGGTCGTCTTGGCGATCCTGACTGCCGCGGTGCCGCCGCTCCTCATTGGCGACCCGGTGACGGTCCGGTTCGCCGGCTACCCGATCGTGTTCGCGGGCGACTGGGGCACGTGGTTCGTCCGCGGGCTCACGCTGCTGGTGATCGCCTGTCCCTGCGCGTTCGTCATCTCGACGCCGGTCTCCGTCGTCTCGGGGATCACCAGCGCGGCGAAGAACGGCGTCCTGATCAAGGGCGGCAACCACCTGGAGGCGATGGGCGAGGTCGACGCCGTCGCGCTCGACAAGACCGGGACGCTCACGCGCGGCGAACTCGCGGTCACCGACCTCGTTCCGCTCGGCGACGCCGACGAGGCGACGCTGCTCCGGCGGGCCGCGACCCTGGAGCGACGGAGCGAGCACCCCATCGCCGCCGCGATCCTCGACCGCGCCGACCGCGCGGGCGTGAACGACGCGGCGGAGCCCACGGAGTTCGAGAGCCTGACCGGGAAGGGGATCCGAGCCGAGATCGACGGCGAGACCTACTACGCCGGGAAGCCGGCCCTGTTCGAGGAGCTCGGCTTCGACCTCTCGCGGGCCCGCGCCGAGACCGACGGCGGGGTCGTGACCGAGGGCGACGCGGACCGCTCGTCGGCCGATTCCGCCGACGGCGCGTTCGCCGACGGAGCGATCGCCGCGCTGGAGCGCGAGGGGAAGACCGTCGTGCTCGTCGGGACGGCGACGGCGCTCACCGGGGCCGTCGCCGTCGCCGACGAGGTGCGACCCGACTCGAAGCGGGCGGTCGAACGCCTCCGCGAGCTCGGCGTGGAGCACGTGGTCATGCTGACGGGCGACAACGAGGGGACGGCGCGAGCGATCGCGGACCGGGTCGGCGTCGACGAGTATCGCGCCGAGCTCCTGCCCGAGGAGAAGGTCGCGGCGGTGAAGTCCCTGCAGGCCGCGTACGGCGAGGTGGCGATGGTCGGCGACGGGATCAACGACGCGCCCGCGCTGGCGGCCGCCCAGGTCGGCGTCGCGATGGGCGCCGCGGGGACGGACACGGCCTTGGAGACCGCCGACATCGCGCTGATGGGTGACGACGTGGCGAAGCTCCCGTACCTCTACGCGCTCTCGCACACGGCCAACGGCGTCATCCGCCAGAACGTCTGGGCGAGCCTTGGCGTGAAGTTCCTGCTCGCGCTCGGCGTGCCGCTGGGACTGGTGAGCGTCGCCGTCGCGGTCGTCGTCGGCGACATGGGGATGAGCCTCGGGGTCACCGGAAACGCGATGCGGCTCTCCGGTATCGAGCCGGAGTCCTACGAGTAGGCGCGGGTCCGAGGCCGTCGCCCGGAACGCGCGAAACCGACCGCGGCGACGGGTGCAGTCGGATCCCCCGCGACGGCGACCGAACTCCGGCGAAGATGTTCGTCCGCGAGCCCAGGTTCCGAAAACCGGACGCCCCATGTGTACGGGCAGCACCCGTCGGCTTCGGCTATGCGCCCGAACGAGCACCGAGGTGATCCGGGAGGGGGCTGAACCGGCGGGAGTCCGGCGCGATCGCGCTCGGAGCGGCGCGACCCGACTGTCTGGGCTCGCTGACGGGGCCGTCGACGACGGCACCGACGGCGCGCTCGAAACGCTCACCGAGGAGTTCCTGTCCGCCAGCGGCGAGAGCTGGGGCGGCACCCGGCGCGGGGTCACCGTCGGGGCGCTGCTGGACCGCCCGGACGTGACGGTCGACCCCGACGCGACCCACGTCCGCGTCGCGGCCGACGGCTACGCCGTTTGCGTCCCGCTCCGGACGGCGCTCAACGCAGTGTTGGCCGTCGAGCGCGACAAGGAGTCGCTGGCGGTCGCCCACGTACCCCCGTTCGTCGCCCCGGTCGACGCGGGGCGGACGATGAAGGGGGTCCGCGAGCTCCGGTTCCTCCGGCTGGCCCCGGAGGAGTACGAGGACCTCGGGTACTGACCGGTCCGGCCCGACCGACGCGCCGCCGACCCGTCGCTTTTAGTCCGCGAGACGAGTACAGTCAGGCGGCCGATGACGATGCACCGCACCGAGCTGCCTCGGCACCAGCGATGACGAGCCCTATGAGTGCAGAGGCCGCTATTTTTCAGGGTAGACGGTGTCTCTGACGTGATCTGGTCGTGGCCACAGTAGACATAGGCCCCGGTCAGATCTTCGTCGGGTGGGCAGACGCGGATTTATGAACGTTGCCGAGCAATCACTCTGTATGGCCGCCGAAATTTCCGATCGTGTTCGAGAAATCGCGGAGGCTCGCGGCCTACCGGAGTCCGAGGTGTTCGAGCGGGCACTCGAACGCGGGCTCGAAGGCCTGTGGGAGGACCTCGTGCTCGCACGGTACCTTGAGGGCGAACTCGACCGCGAGGAAGCCATTGAGCGCGTCGGTCGGACGAAAGTCGAGCGTGCGGAGCGAGAGCGTGAGATTGTCGAGGAAGACGTCGACTGGGGCTTGAACGCGTGACGCTAGCGGCTGTCTCGGACGCAGGACCGCTCATTCACCTCGCCGAAATTGATTCGCTCGAACTTCTCTCGGCGTTTGACACGCTCCTCGTTCCAGAGACTGTTTACGAGGAGATCGACGCCGGTGGTGTTCCGGACGGGCTGGCCGACCTCTCGTACGAACTCGTCGAAGCCGACGAAAGCCGAATCGGTGCTGAAGAACTGGATGCGGGAGAACGCGCTGCGATTGCGGTCGCAGAGGATCGGGGAGTCGTTCTCTTGACCGACGACCTCGCAGCCCGAGAGGTAGCATCTGACGCTGGCATCGAAGTTCACGGTTCCATCGGCGTCTTCGCACTCGGTTACGGCCGCGGATTGCTCGACAGAGATGAGGCGGTATCGCGTATGCGAGCATTCCAGCGTGAGACGAGCCTCTTCGTGACCGAGGCAGTCGTGGAGCGCGGCGTCCGGATGCTTGACGAGCAGTAACGGAACGAACAGGCTCGATAGAAGCGCTGACCACCTTCACTATGGATAGATTGTGAGTCGTGAGTGCCGATGCCACCACTTTCGGCGGTAGACGGCGTCTCTGAAGACCTCTGGTTGCGGTGGACAGCGGCTTGGGTGAGTTTGTTATCAGACATGAAATTTACGACCGAAGTATAATGTTACCCCAATTTTGTAAACTGTTTATGGCACACGGTATTGCGATTTTATCAGGTGGTGTTCGCGGATCAAGTCAATTACGACAGCAGACCGACGGTCGACGCTCCTCGGGTGCTGAACGACATCCCGTGGAGAGACAGCGATGAGCAAGGACGTAACCCGTCGGTCGGTTTTAACGACCGGCGGTGTGGCGGTAGGGACGGCTTTACTCCCCAAATCAGTTACCGCTTCGGAGGGAGATTCGGACCGGTACATCGTCGGTACCAACTCGAACGCCGCTCGACGGGCCGCGCATCAGAGATCCGAGGCGGTCCACCGGGAGTTGGACTTCGGTGCACTCGGTTCCGCCGTCGCCGGTCGGTTCCCAGAACCCGCGCGGGAGGCGCTCGAAAAGCGTGACGACGTCCGCTACGTGGAACCCGACGAGACCGTCGATATCGTCGGCCAGACGGTAGACGACGGAGTCGAACGAATCGGAGCGCCTGCAGTTCACGACAGCGGCGAGGACGGAGCGGGCACGCACGTCGCGATCATCGACACCGGGATCGATTCAGATCACGAAACGCTCGCGTCGAATCTCGGCGAGGGGTACGCCCCGGCTCCCTGTTCGGACGGCTGCGACGAGGAGTGGGATGACACCCACGGTCACGGGACCGGCGTCGCGGGGGTCGTCGGTGCGGCCGACAACGACGTCGGAACCCTCGGCGTGGCACACAGCTGCACGCTCCACGCGGTCAGGGTCATGGACGGGGACTCGGGAGCGTCCGTGTCGGACATCGCGGCCGGACTCGAGTGGACGGCCGATCGGGGACACGACGTGGCGAACATGAGTCTCGGCGCGGATATCACCTCGAGCACGCTCGAAGACGCGTGCCAGTACGCCCATGACAACGGCGTCCTACTCGTTAGTTCCGCGGGGAACGCCGGCGAGGCGGACAGCGTCACTGTCCCGGCGGCGTACGACACGGTCGTCGCCGTCAGCGCGGTCGACGACGACGACGCGCTCGCATCGTTCTCCTCGACGGGGCCCGAAGTTGAACTGACCGCTCCGGGGGTCTCGATCACCGTCCCAGACGTCGGCGACGAGTACACGTACCGGAGCGGGACGTCTTTCTCCGGACCGCACGTCGCTGGGGTGGGTGCACTGCTCATGGCCGACGGTACGACGCGCTCCGATGCCAGGTCGCGGCTGGCTGAGACCGCTGAAGACATCGGTCTCAGTGCCGACGAACAGGGGAACGGGCTCGTCGACGCCGCCGCCGCAGTCGACCGGGACGAGGAGGGGCTTACGGTCACCACGAACGGAGCCGGCGAGGTCGACGAATCAACCGCAACCCTCGGCGGCGAACTCACCGAGCTGGTGGGATACGACTCCGCGACGGTCTCCTTCGAGTGGGGAACGAGCGGCGACGAATTGTCGAATACGACCGCGGAACAGACGCTCGATTCGACCGGTCAGTTCAGCGACCAGGTGACCGGCCTCGAGGAGAATACCGAGTACGAGTTTCGTGCGATCGCCGAAGCCGACACTGACACCGCAACGGGATCGACGGCGTCGTTCACGACCGCCGGCGTCGAAACTCCCCCGTCGGTGTCCACGGTGGACGCGTCGGACGTGGACACTACCGAGGGCGTGTTGAACGGAGCCCTGGACGACCTCGGGAGTGCTGATTCAGTCGACGTGCGCTTTGACTACCGCAGAACCGGCGCCTCGGACTGGAGCGCCACCAGCGGACAGACGCTCGACGCGACCGGCGATTTCAGCGGTCAGGTGACTGACCTCGACAGCGACGCCGAGTACGAGTTCCGA
Organism: Halorubrum sp.; assembly: GCF_046498025.1. Lineage (NCBI taxonomy): Archaea > Methanobacteriati > Methanobacteriota > Halobacteria > Halobacteriales > Haloferacaceae > Halorubrum > Halorubrum sp. The sequence goes on along the minus strand of NZ_JAWOBM010000019.1, from coordinate 2,561 downwards.
GCGGTGGCCGAATCGAGTGCCGGAACCGACGCGGGTGACACGGCGACGTTCACGACGGAGGCCGTTTCCGATTCGGAACCACCCGAAATCGTCGAGTTCACCGTGACGGATGCTGGCAACCCGGCCTGGGATCGCTTCGACGTCGACTGGGCGGTGTCCGACGACGGTTCGCTCGCGTCCGTCGAGCTCGAACTGATCGATTCCGGTGGATCGACGGTCGATTCGGTTACGAACGCAGTCGACGGCGACAGCGCCTCCGATTCCGATCGGCTGGAATACAAAGGGCGAGGGAACAACACGTACACCGTCGCGATCGCCGTTTCGGACGCCGCGGGTAACGTGACGGACGATTCCCAAGACGTGTGAAGATCCCTCTACGCTTTCGAGCGTCTTAGGGGGATGACGGATTATTTTGAGATGGTGTAACTGGTCGTTTCTTCCGTAAGAAATTTCAACGGTCCCCGGTGCGGCGTAGACGATTAGGGTACGTTCATCAACACTGTACTCCGCATATCCCTCGATCTCAACGATAGCTTGTTGGGAGCAGATTCATTTGTTGCCAATAGGTTGAGTGAGTGCCTGATGGAAGATGCAAGAGTAAGACATCTCTACCCCGTATAAATAATAAGAGAAGAATTAAAATTTGGTTTTAATTACGGATAAAATGTAGACCGGGAAGCGATCAGCGATGGAGTCAGTTACTGACCTCTTCAAGGCCACCATCACCGGTTGGTTCGAAATTACAATTCGCCACTAGGTCCTCGTCCTTCACAGAATCGTACCACGCGTCAGAATCATACGATGGCACCGTCACGCCACCGCTCGAGCCCTCACTGACATCATCGTACGCATCCCAGATCGCGACAGCCCCGAGCGGCCATTCCCAGGTATCGGGGACAGCAACGAGTCGAACATCGCCCTGATCAACCGTGACCGATTCGTCCAAATTCTTAAGCACCGGATTGAAGAACAAATTGTCCGCGTTGACATCGAGATCCGCTGGCTCCCTCGGAACATTGATCGAAACCGGCTCGTCGAACTCAACTACAAGCGTTGCCCACTCATTGGGAAGGGTACACCCATCAACATTCTCCGGCTCTTCAGCGTTCTCCAGATCGTCAAACACCTTCGCGGTGCTTGGGAAAATAGTGACCGGAACATCCGACGAACCATCGAACGAGCCACTCTCATCTCTGATGGCGTCGCTGTTATTATCTGAATCTTTCACCTCCAGATTGTATGTTCCGCTAGTAATGCTGTCACTCGGGAAATCAAGCCGCCACTCGTGGTCATCCGCAGCCCCGCGTGCCTGTGGAATAATATCGAATGTAAACTGTACCACACGTTCATTGCCCGAATCATCGGTTCCAACCGAACGAAACGTCGGATTAAGATCGACGACTAGATCATTGACGTCCCAGTCGGATTGGCTCCTGGGCAGGTCTTCGTACGAGAGCCCAATGTTGCCATCGATAACCTCCTCGGGGTCCAAATCCTCCACCTCCTGGAGGCAGAACTGGAGATTGCTGATAGCTGCCGTGTTACCGGCATCATTTTCCAAGCCAGCATCGTCGTCATCACTATCTCGCTCAGCATTATATTCGAGTCCTGGTCCGGTGACCGTATCACAGTCACCGCCGCCGAATGCCATAATTTTTCTAGCTACGAGGGAATCCTCGGTGAATTCCCATTCGACCGAAATCGGCTCACAGTCCTCGTCTTCTTTGATTTCATAGTCGACGATTTCGACCAAACCTGTGTCGGTTTCTTCTTCAAAATAGCAGTCAGTAATATTCCCATCATCATCTGTTTCGGTAACAAACTCAATCTTTACGTAGGTGCTGTCGTCCAAATCATCACAATTGAACTCCTTGAAACAGGGCTTGTGACTATCGGCCGCCGCACTGCCTGTCCCCAAAACGCCGATCGCGCCCGCCGCGCCGACGCCTTGCAGCAGCTTTCTTCGGTTGATATCCGTTACATCGAATCCGTCGGTCCGGTCGTGCTCGTTTGGTTCCATAGGTCTCCCCTCCCACGTAGAGGGAGGAACTAACGTACTAATGATTGGTATATTGTTATTATCAAAGTATCATACATTCTATCGGTATGTCTGTATATAAAATAATGTAAGATAGGCGTAGACAGAGATAAGACAGTATTACGTCGATCACGTCACTTCCGAAACAAATGCGCGATAGAATGCCCAAATCGAGTACAATCGGCAGCGGTCCAGTGGTTTCCACCGAGAGCGTCTCTCTGTAGAAGGTCGCACACCCGCCTCGTAGCTCTGGTGTCCCACCGTTCACCGCGGAACGAGAGCAGTACGTTATTGGACGATGAGCGGAAAGTAGCGGGCGGATGTCGACGGTGGCCCTGTTGGCGGTCGCGTTGCTCGCCAGCGTCTCGTTGGCGTGGGCGCTCGGCGCCAGTAGCACGTCACCGCCGCTGGCCCCCGCGGTCGGCGCCGGCGCTCTCACGGTGATGCGAGCGGCGCTCCTGGTCGGCGTCCTCGCCGCGTCGGGCGCGGTCCTGCAGGGCGGGAGCGTCTCGGAGACGGTCGG
>NZ_JAWOBM010000030.1:0-23855 GCF_046498025.1 Halorubrum sp. | reverse complement strand
ACGTGGTATGTGTCTGGAGTGACGATGAGGTGGTCGATGAACCCGCTGACGATACCAGTATTGAGGGTGAGTTCGATATAGTACTCGTCGTGGGTTTGTTGAACGTCTAGCGTGCTGTGGAGGGTATTGAGATACCGGATCGCGGAGTCGGCGGCGGTTTCGATGGCGTCGTACGCTGAGTCGGGGTACATGGCTTCGGTGATTCCGGGAGTGCGGTCGTGTTGTTCTTGGACTGCTTGGTCGATGACGTGACTGCGTCGCTCTGTCGGTGGCCGGGTTTCGCAGAGCCGGTGGACGGCGTGTCCGTGAATGGCGGCGGGAATGTCGCGGTCGTCTCGTGTTGTGGAGCCGCGTTCGTTAGCGCTGTCGGCATTCTGCGTTACGGGGGTGGCAGTGACCTGGTGTGTGTCGTCGTAGTGCTGGAGTTGAGCGGTGCCGGCGGGGATACGGCTCAGGTCGGATGCAGAGAGGGTGAACTCCCAAGGATGCTCGTACTCGTATGCGGAGCGGTGTGTTGAAGCCGAGACGGGGTCGGGGTCGTGGTCGTATCGCTCGGTATCGGGCGGGCAGCGAACGGTGATGTCACCGTGGTCGGTGGTTCCGATGATATCGAATGCGCGCGTGACGGTGAATGAGCCGTCGGTTTCGAGGGCGTTCCAGTTCCGTATTGCGTCATCGTTGTCGCCGAAGAGTGCGGGTTGGATCCAGTCGCGGTAGGTGCTCGGGTTGTCCGGGTCGGGTTGTTTGATTCCAGTGTCGTGGTCGTCGTCGGCCGTGTGGCGACCGGTGAGGATGAGGTGCTCTTCGGCGCGTGTGGCGGCGACGTAGAGGACGCGTTTTTCTTCGGCATACTCTTCGGCGCGACGGCGGTCGCGTGCCACGTGCCGCATGAGCGTTGCGTTCGTGTCGGTGCGGTCGTCGGTGGGGACGTTCAGACCGAGGACGGGACGACGCTCACCATCGATCGGGACGCGTTCGTACTCGATGCTGCCGTTGCTGAGACGAGCTTTGTCGTTGAAGCCTTTCCCGAGCCCGGGGACGACGACGACAGGGTACTCCTGGCCTTTCGCCTCGTGGACGGTCATGATACGGACACCGGTCGCGTCGGTGGCGTCGTTGGCTTCGGGTTCCTTCCGTCCCTGTTCAGCCTGGTTGGTGAGGCGCGTGGTGACGCGGTCGAGGCTGGGGATGCCGCTCGCGTCGAACTCACGGAGTTTGTCGCGGAGCTTGTCGACGTTGGCGAGTGCGGTGGTGCCGCGTTCGTCGGCGGCGATCGCGGCGAGATACCCGGTTTCTTCGAGGATCCGGTCAGCAAGTGCGACCCAGCTATCAGTGGTCGCTCCGGGCGTGTCACCAGTGCCGGCGTACGTACGCCAGCGTTCGAGGTCTGCGACGACGGATGTCACGTCCGGATCGTCGCTTGCTTGGAGGGAGACCCACAGCGTGTCGCCTGGGTCGTGTGCAGTGGCGAGTTGCGTGTCAGTGAGGCCGCACAGCGGGGACCGGGCAGCGGCGTACAGCGCGATGTCGTCGGTCGGGTCGGCGAGCGCGTCGAGGAGTGCGGTGAACGCGCGGATCTCCGGCGTGTCGTAGAACCCTTCGCCTTTGATGACGGTGTACGGAACGTTTGCGCCGCGGAGGCCGCGCTCGTAGTCTTTGAGATCGCTGCGGGACCGGATGAGTACGGCGATGTCGTCCGGCGTGACGGGACGCGTGTCGGCGTCGGTGTCGCCGTCGTGGTCGGTGACGAGCGTTTCGTCGTTGAGCAGTTCGGCGATGCGATTGGCGATGGCAGTCGCTTCGATGTCGGCCGGTTCAGACTCGGGGAGATCGGTGAGGTCGTGATCCGGAGAGAGATACCGGTTGCGGAGGTCGGCGTCGACCGGGACGGGGAGGTACTCGGTGATCGGGTCGAGCTCGGTCGGCGTGTCGCGCCCGGCGACGAGCGGAGCGCTCACGGCTTCGTACGGTTCGTCGTCACCGTACGCGAACACGCGGTCAAACAGGCCGTTGATGGCGCGGAGCGTCTCGGGGAGAGTGCGGAAGTTCGTGGTGAGCGCTGGGTCGCATACACTCGATCCGTTCGCGGTGTTCGCGGCGTGGATCGTGTCAACGGCGTCGTCGAAGACGGTGACGTCGGCGTCCCGGAACCGATAGATGCTCTGTTTGATGTCGCCGACGACGCACACGTTATCGGCGTCGAACGGGTCCGAATCGCTTGTGAGCGCTTGGACGAGTTGCCACTGCCGCGTGTTGGTGTCTTGGAACTCGTCGACCATGACGTACCAGAGATCCTCTCGGAGGCGGGCGGTTGCGTCCGTGTCTGTGTCCGTCAGGAACGTGAGCGCGTGCCCGATAAGGTCGTTGTAGTCGAGTACTCCACGCTGCTGTTTCCGGTCGTCGTACTCGGCGAGAGCCGTGTCAGCGAGGTCGACGAGCGCGATCAGGAGGTCGTGAGCGTCACGGTCGGGGTCAAGTGACGCGTCAATCGGCTGGGCGTCTGGGTCGAGCGTGTCAAGCACACCGTCCATCGCCTCGCGGAACCGGACTGCGGTCTGGCCGTCGCTCTCTCGGAACGATTTGTTCCCGTAGTACGTTCCGTCGCCGTACCGGTCACCGTCACCGTTCGTGAGAATGCCGCAAAGCGTGAGACACAGCGAGAGCCGCGTGATTGGAGACATGTCCTCTACATCCATACTGGTGAGGTCCTCGTAGAAGTCGAGAATTTCATTCCCGACACGCTTCATCGGATTTGTTCCGAGCCTGTCGCTGACCTCGTCGTCGCCGTACAACTCGTGGAGTGTGTCGAGATCGTCACGGATGGTATCGAGCAAGTGTTTCGGGTCGGCGTCCAACGGATGCAGTTCGACGAGATACGTCTCGTACGCGTCGAGGTCTTCCAGGTCACGGATCTCGTCGATCCAGCGGCCGGTCATGTCCGGTTCGGCGATGAGTCCGGCGATCACATCCGCGAGTTTTGCCCGGTCGAACAGGGTGGCGAGAATCTGCGTTTCCGGGGGTTCTGATTCGACGAGTTCGGTCGCAACCGTCGTGCGGAGCTGCGCGGTTTCACCGGCTTCGAGCACGTCGAAGTCAGGGTCGACGGCAGGGTGTGTGACCGCGTACTCTTCAAGGATGCGACTACAGAACCCGTGCGTGGTGTCGATGTACCCGCCTTCGACGCCGTCGGCGGCGGCGCGCCAGACGGCCCACCGGCCCGGGTCGTCGATGTCCGCGAGTCGGTCGCGGATCTTCTCGCGGATGGAGCGTTTCAGGTCTTCGGCGGCGCGGTCCGTGAACGTCGTGACGACGATCCGTTCGGGGAGGCGGCGCGCCGCTGCCGGATCCGTGATTCGATCGATGTCGTCCGGGACGCGGTACGCCGGTTCCCCGTCACCGGCGGTGAGGCTCTCCGGGCCGTCGAGATGGGCCCGCAGGATCGTGAGGTACCGTTCGGTGAGCGTCGTCGTTTTCCCGGTCCCGGCACCGGCTTTCACGGTAACGTTTCGGTCGATCGTGCGGGCAGCGCGTTGCTGTGCGGGGGTGAGCGTGATCTCGTCGCCAACGTCGTGTGGATCTTCAGTAGGCGTGTCGTCAGTCATTTGGTGTCCTCCGTGTCGAGGCCGGGAGCGTAGTGCGGCGTGTTCGTGTCGGTGAGGTGCTGGTGAACGGCATGTCTCCGGTGGTGGCGGACGTCGCACGCGTCGCGGTACGGGCAGTACTCGCACCCGGCGGTGCCGGGGTCGAGGACGGTCGGATGGAACGACCCGTCGTCGACAGCAGTCGAGATTCGGTCGATCCGGTCGGGAACGGTCTCATGGAGGAACTCGTTGAACTCGTTGCGCGTGTCGAATGCGAGCGACCGGTAGCGTCGCAACGGGTCCGGGTCGTCTGTCCCCCAGTACGCGTGGGCGGCGTCTTCGTCACCGCCGATCGTGCCGTCGTGCGGGGAGATAGAACTCGTCGGAGTCACTTGGTAGTAGGACGCTCCGACGGGTTCTCCGTCGAGCGCTTCTTCGGCCATTAACAAGTACGCGGGGAGCTGAAAGGCGTGCCCGTCGACCGTGTCGCTCTCGTTATTCGTGCTCCCTGTCTTGTAGTCTATGCCGACGAGCCCGCCGTCCGATGTGATATCGAGCCGGTCGATTTTCCCGCGGATCTCCACGTCCGTCCCGGGGATGCGGACGGGATCGTCCGAAATCACTTCCGGGCCGGGTTCGTCAGGCGTGAGCCCGACGTGTGCCTCGAAGTACGTCGGCGTCACGTCCCGGGGCGCGAGTTCGACTTCGGCACGAAGGAACCGTTTGAACAGCCCGGCCGCCGCATCTGGGTCGCCGTACCGGTTGTCCGGAACGTCCAGCCCGTCGAACAACGCAGCAAGCCATGCGTCGTGGAACGCGGTTTCGCGCGCGTCTAGCTCCGCAAGCCGCTCAGCCGCGACCGCGTACAACTTCGTCTCTGCGTCCGCCAGTGTGTCCTCGCTGACGTTCTCGTTGCCTGCCGCCCGCCACTCGCGGTAGAAGCGTTCGAGCACGTCGTGGACGTACGTCCCGATGTCGAGCGCGTCCGGCTCCAGCGTGACCTCGTCGTCCGATTCGATATCGAGGACGTTCCCGAGGTAGTACTTGAACCCGCAGTCGGCGAACGTCTCCAAGCGACTCGGACTGTACGGTTGCCCGTCATCCCGCAAGTCCGCGACGACTTCCGGGTCGACGTGGCCATCGTACTCACCGACTGTATCAACCGCGCGTGCGGCAGCGACTTGCACGCCGCTTGCGAGCCGTTTCGGCGCGTTCGCACCCGGCACATCGATGTCGTACGTGTCAGCGTTCGCCCCGGCCTCCCTCGGCGTCACGGCGTCCGTGTCGATGGCAGTGGCGAGCGACCGGTGTACGTCCGCGTACGTCGCTGGTCCCGCGCGGTTATTGTCACCGTGTTCCACCTCCAGTTCAGTGACGCGTTCGAGCTCCAGCACCGTGTCGGCGATGACGTACGGGTCACCATTCGCATCGCGCTCAGGCGCGGTGAACGTCACCGTCGCGTCGGACGCGAGCAACTGCGCGAACGCGTACCGCGTCCCCGCGACGGGGTCCGCGGCCTCGAAGTCCGAATGCGCGTCGTTGAGCGGGCGCGCGAACGCCAAGCGGCGCGGGGGCGACGGCGTGTGCTCGGTCGTGAGTCCCGGTACGATCACGTGATCCGTGTCGTTCCCTACCGCCTCGACCGGTGAGCACACCCGGACGCTGTTCGACTCTCGACCGATCGTCGTGTCGATTGAGACTTGTTCGAGCGCGCGTCGCAGGGTTTCGACAGTCGTGTCCGCGTCGACAGCCCGCCGACTTGATGGGCGGAGATCAGTCAGTGACGCACACACGTCGGCCGCGGCCTCTATCGCCTGTTGCTCCCGAGCCGTCACGTGCCGTGAGAACTCAACACCGTCCGTGAGACTCGGTCCGTCGTTACTCGTCGGGATGCCGAGAGCGGCGAACAGCTCCTGACGGGCAGCGTCGAAGTCACCGTTGGTGACGAATTGGTCACACGCCGCAACGGCGTCGCGGACCAGGTTTTCGTCCGTCGCCTCAACGTGGTCAGTAAGCACAGAGACCCGCGCCGACTCCAATAACTCCGCGGTCCGAAGCACCCGGCGAGTGGATCCTCGCTGACCGGGATACACGAGTGGGTTCGACAGCAGCCTGACGAGCGGAGCCTGTCGGTCTGGCTCCGTCCCGAGATCCATCACAGCCTCGAACAGCTTCCCGGTCGACGTGGCGAAGAACGACTGTGACGAACGGAACGATACGGGCACGTCCGCGTCACGGAGTACATCTGTGAGCCGGTCACCATACGTCTCTGCATCGAACGGCGCGACGGCGATCGCTTCGGGATCGACGCCCTCCCCGATCAGCGACCGCACCTCGCGCGCGACGGCACGCACCTCGCGTTGAACCGTTGCGTGCGTCTCGACGGACACGCCGGATCCGACCGCGACCGGCTCGTCTCCCCCGCTGGCGTGCCGGTACAGAGATGCGGCCGCGGTTTCACGCAGTGTAGACGCTCCCGAGTGTTCGCCGGTCGCTGTCGACTCGAACCCGAGATCCTCGTACCAGTCGCAGATGCGGCGTACGGCGGCATCCACACCGTTCGGCTCTTCGCTATCAGTTACGCGCGGTACCACGACCCCGGTGTCGAACGTGTCGGCAAGTAACCCAACGACATCGCGTTCCAATGGAGAGATCGTTTGGAACGAGCCGATGACCACTACGTCCGTCGCGGCGAGTTCGACCTCCACGAGCTGCTGTCCAGCGTTGAGGACGTGCCGGAACCGTTCACTCCGGAACGTCTTCGCGTCACCGAGCCCGTCACGACGCGCCTCGTGAACGAGCCTGACGAACTGCGACAACGCGCGCCCGAGCTCAGGAACCTCTTCCCGGGTGAGGCGCTGTTTGACTTCATCCGCTGTGATCGCGTCCGCGAACTCCAACAGCGTCAAGAGCTCTTCGGCCTGTTCGATGAGTCCAACGGCAGGGTCATCCTCGGTGTACAACGGGTGCGTCGGATCATCGATGCGGGCAAGCGCCTCCTCGACGATCCACCGGCGCTCCGCGTCCGTAACGAACGTCGACGGCCCGGCGTACGTGTCCGCCTCGTACAGCGCGTCGACGAGCGTACGAAACCCGTCAAGCCGTAGTTCCACACGCGACCCGTGCACGTTCCACTGATCAGCGATGACCGTATCGTCTACCGCCGGCGGTTCGAGATATAGTACCGAGTGCGGCACACCCGTAGCCCGGTCACCAGCCCACCGGAGTGCGGTAGTCCGATTGCGGGAGGGTGTCGATCCAGAGAACATTCGGCGGGCCGTCATTACGTTATCCTCTCGCAATCACCATGTGAAACTTGTGCTGTCCGAGTCAACGACGGCGCTGTAAGCGAGTCGTACAGGCAGAGTGGGGGGAGGTGATGCTGTCGGCGAGTTTTCTATCGATCATACTAATTTTCAATTGCTACGTCTGGGTGCGTTTTCGAATCAGGCATTGTAGATCTACATTAGTCGAATAGAATTCAATACCTGGGTATTGTAATTATATAATTTTGAGTGGTGTCAAGATCACTCTGCTGCTCGTGGGTTTTGACCGGATCGTTTCCAAATTACATTATGAGGCTCCACGCTCCGGTCCCTCGATTTTCGAGGAGTTATTGTCTGTGGTAATGTATACGATGGTTGTCAGTGGCGTGTCCTGGATGGTGGGTTCCGGAGTGAGTATACACTCCGGAACGGGGTGTGACGCGCGAATTCACGATTTCGGGGTGTCAGAATCAGGCCAGTAATAGTACTGTTGTGTACCCCATTTAGGGGAGAGTGGTGGGGGTGTGTGGAAATGGAGCTACCAGTTAACTGAGGTGATTTGGTCTCGGCTGAGCTCCGGGGCGTCTGCCCCGAGGGTGGCTTGCTTGAGCCGCCATGTAGTCGTCCAGTCGGCGACGGCCCAGTTGTGCTCGTCGCGATCGTACGCGTTCTGGATTCGGTCCCGACCTGCCGAGATACTGAACTCTGAATCGAAGGTGCCGTTCGGGAGGGTACCGAGGCCGTCCGAGTTGTGCCAGTGGTTGAACACTCGGTATGCCGTGCGCCGCGTGTCGAAGACGGCGATTGGTTTGGCTCCCTGCCGGTCTAACTCGCGTAGCTTCCGGTACGTGGACCGGTGAAGCTTCCAGTTGTTGTGACCGGTCAGCACTTCCCGGGCGATCGATTGACCGCGCTGGTCATTGGCGAGGGCGTCTATTGTGTACCCGTTCCAGTCGTAGTAGCTTGTGCCGTTCCACCCGCGAATGGTATCGTGGAGTCGGACGAGGCCGACCGTCACGCGATGTGTGAGTCCTTCGTGCGGGTCGCCGCGCAGGGTTGGATACGCTTCGCTCTCGTTGATGTGGGTGCGGGCTTTGTCGTTGAGGTCGTACCAGGCTTGTTTGCGGAATAGGGTCGTCGATTTGAGGAACCCAGTGGTGGTTTCGAACCAGTCGGCGTCACCGAATGCGAGCAGCGTATCGTGGCCGAGCCTCGTGTTGTAGTAGAGCCGATTGAGTTCGGTTCTGTCGAGGTCGTGAGTGATGTGTTTGATCGTCGGGCAGTGGTCAGCGAGCAAGTGAACGCCGCACACGACGTCACCGTTCCACAGCTTTGTAATCCGCCGTAGCAGTGTTCGCCTATCCTCGGTGATTCGGACGGACGGGTCAAATGAGTTCGATGCTCGTCGTTCCCATGTCTTCGGGAGGACGCTGCGCGGTCGCGGCGGATCGAGCGGATTGTATATGAAGCGCTTTTCGAACTCCTCCGGGGTGTACCACTGGAGTCTGGGACGGTCGTACGCGTCGATCATCAGCACGTGGTCATTGAATGCCGTTGCTTTCGGGATCTCAAAGCCGATCGCAGACCAGTCACAATCCCCCTCGTTACGTGGGATGGGGTGGCAACCGCTCAGATCATCATCTGTACGGGCCGGGAACACTTCGAATGAGCAACGCCCTCGGGGATTACGTCGTCCGGGCCTCCCGTATAGCGAGGCGTCGTTCAGCCAGTGATCATCATATGCCGGTTCGAACGGGCTTAATCGCATACTCGAAACTAGAGTCCACAGCGCCAAAATAGATCGCCCTGAGAATGCGTTAGAAGTCCTCTAATACGTATTCACAGCAAGAATCTCCGACTCACAGCACGACCAAATTGCGGGAATTCGAGGCGAAAGTCTTGCCCTTCGGGACGGGGAGGATGTCATCGCTGTGGATCGATTCTGGGAGTCAGTTTCACCCTCATCAGGTAGTCACTCGTCCCAGAAGGCTTTGATCCGGCCATCAAGATCGGTAAGCACAGCTGCGAGTACGTCCCGCCAGTCGTCCGGATAATCGGCATCCTCTCCGGGGGTCGATGCCTCTGGAGGCCGATGGAAGTGCTCGCGGGTGTTATGATCATTCGGGTGCCGGTCCCATCGGCATTCCCACGAGTTCCCGGTCTGGTACTGCTCCGAATAATGGATGCTGAAGTCATCGGTCTCGAACCATCGGATCCGTAGATACGCACGAGTGACGCCGCCTGGAAAGTATCCGAGATCGTAGTCAGCGACGACTGCGTTCGGCGCGTATTCCGGTCGTGCCTGGATATCGTCGAACCGGTCGCTACGGGCGAGGTGTGTAGCAATGCGGTCGAGAATTTCTGTATCGATTGGACCGCGACTGGGTGGATCAGCCGTGTCCTCAGGCATCGACTGGACCGGGCTTGCTACCAGCGACTGGATTGTTTCGGCGTGCTGCGTCGAGGAGTGCGGCTCGTTGTTCGAGTGTCTCCCACTCAGAGAGCGCTTCCCAGGCTGCTTCGGTGGACAGATTCTGCTCCTGAGTCGCGTCGACGAGGGACACTTTGTCTGGGTGCGTTGCATCGAACTGCGCTCTGTAGTCCTCGATTTGATTGAGCGTATCGTCGAGTGCGTCAACGATCTCTTGCTCAGAGTATTCCTCTCGGATCTGGTTGATGCGCCGCCACTGGAAGTACGCGTCGTTGCGCTCATAGCGGACCGGGCGGCCGTTGTGCCGGTGAACCATGCCCATGTCGTCAAACCACTCTAGGTAATCTCGCGCCGTTTCGGTGTTGCAATCAGCACGCTCCGCGATCGTCGATACCTTGGTCGGTGTGCGAAGCCCCACTACAATGTCGAGAAGTCGTTCTCGGATTGGCCCGCCCTTGAGCAGTGTGTCGGGTGATTCCAGTTCGCCGAGATCGGAGGGCGATTCCTCGCCGCCGTATGCATCGTCGGGGATGTCTGTGGGGTCCATGCGAGGGTCTCCGTACTGCATTCTACTGAGCCTAGCGATTTATATCTGTGGTGCGCTAAATTATTTCTGCTTCAACTGTGATTAGCCGACTGGCGATTCTGCGCTTTCTGGGCGTTCAAGGAGTTCATCCGAGGAGGATGCCGTCGTCGTTATCGACGAGGACGAATTACTCCCGTCCCGGATCCAACGCCTCTGGGAAACGGAAATACAGGACACCGGAATGACGCTCGTGCTCGTCGGGTTTTCTCTGGCTGTACAGAAGCTGTGTTCAGGAGTCGAGAAGGGTGTAAATCCGACTCTCTGGAAATACCCCACTGCAACTGAATAGGAACTTTGAGGGGAGTAAGAGGAGTGTGGAGGGCTATGAGTCCTACCGTCCAGGAACTTCGAAACGCGATTCGAGTGGGGACAGGTCGCTTCGAACGGGAGGTCAACGCGTCGTTCACGAAGGAAGAACTACAAGCGATTTGTGAGACACTCGGAGTCGATATCGACGAGGCGGGACGGCCGTCGACAACGCAGATGCGCCGACTGATCCGGGCACACGTCGGCATCGCTGAGTCGCCGGAGGCGGCCGACGGCTCCACCTTCCGGAAGCCCGACCTCGAAGCGATCGCCGACGGAGTCGAAGCATCGTTCGAGCCGTAGTCGCCAGTCGCCAACCGCTCCGGCTGCTCCGGTTCCCGACCTGACTCCCCGAGCGAGGCCACCTCCTCCTGACCGACCCGCGCCGGGTATCTCGTACGACTATCGGACCACCTCTCTGAACTGGTGGGACCCTCGGCACTCAATGCCAATACGCAGCGACCGACTGTTTCACCCCGTTTTTCGCACATCAGAACGGAGCGCCTGGAGGGAACTCCCGTCTGTACCGGGTGTGCGGTGACCGAGCGCTTCGCGTTCAAAACGAAGTACTTCTACGACGAGGAGAACCGGGACGCGTTCCGCGAGGAGTATGCGTCGATGTCGTTCTACGAGAAGGCGATGGAGAACACGCCGCTCGCCCTCGGCGCGGTCTGCGTCGTCGTCCTCGTCTTGCTCGGAGTGCTCCTCAGTATCGGTGGCCTCTGACGGATTCCTCCGACACGATCGCTGCCGACCCTCTATCTCGTCGGACGCGGAGGTCCGCGACGCCACCAGATACTTATGTATCGATCCGAGTCATATAACCGGATTCCCGGACGGAGGCGACCAGCATACGGAGACCGGTTGAGTTAGGAAGTTTCCGACCCCCCGAAAACACGGTCCGAAATCACGATTCGGGCGCTAGGAAGTCTGAAGAGCGAGAAATCGCACGGTTACAGTCCGTGCGTACTACGTATGGGTTGGGGCGGATTCGAACCGCCGACCTGCTCCGTGTGAAGGAGCCGTCATAACCTGGCTAGACCACCAACCCGCTCGTGTCGAGGTATCCGATGTCGGGACTTAAGAGTTACTTTGTCGCGGGGATTCATCTATCGAGCGCCTCACGACCTACCCGTGACCCACGAGCTCCGGTTTCTCGAACACCTCCGCCAAGGCGTCGCCAGCCTGTTACACCTCCCGCTGTCGGCGATCGGGCTCTACGCCGAACGGGAGACACCCCGTGACCAGTACGCGCTCACGCTCCACGAGCCGTACCCGCTCGTCGAGGCGCGGCTCCACCGGGCGGGGTTCGTCCGTAACCTCGTCTCCTCGCTGAAGTTTCGCGACTACGTGATGCCGCCCGAGACGTCGGTCGCCAGCTGGGTGTGCTACCCGAACGGAGCGCTCGGGAGCGACTACCAGCTCCACCTCGCGCTGTTCGTCGGCCCGGACCGCGCGACGACCGACGTGTACGCCCACTGGGAGCCCTCGTGGATCCGCCACCCGATCCGCCACTACCGGGCGAGAGACGTCGACGCGGCGGCCGGCGTCGAGCGCACTCGCGCGCTGTTCGAGCGGGAGGGCATCGAGTACGACGTGGTGCCGGCCGACGAGCGCGTCGCTACCGGGACGGCGACCGCGAAAAACTGAGTGCCGTTACTTCTCGGCGGCGTCGTGGCCGCGGTACTCCTTGATTCGCGCTCGGGCGGACGCGACCGCCTCGCGGGCCTCGCCCTCCGCGCGCTCCTCTAACCGCTTCAAGTCGGCCTGGATCCGGTCCAGCCGCGAGGGCTCCGGCTCCTCCTCCTCGGCGCCGATGAGGTCCTTCACGCGGGCCTCGACCGGCTCCAGCTCCTCTTTCACGCCCGCCTTCGCGTGCTCCGCCGCTCGACCGAGGTAGTACCGCGCGTCTTCGAAGTGCTTGCTCATATCTGTCCTTTGGAAGGCGACGGATATATTCTTTGTGGCTGTGGCGAGACGACAGGATCGGGAGGGCCGCCGGTCGGGCGGTGGTCGATTCGAGGACCGGGACGACCACCCCACCGGCGTGACGGTCGCTCTCGGGGCGGCTTCAGCTGCCGAAACGGCGTCGCCGAGCCCGTGGGTCAGTACGTGGGCGACTCCTCGGGTTCGCCGTCGCGGGCGTTGGCGACCCGTCCGAGCGTGAACAGGAGGTCCGAGAGGCGATTGAGGTAGGAGACGACCGCCTCGTTGATCGGCTCGGACCGCCCGAGTTCGACGACCCGTCGCTCGGCGCGGCGGGTCACGGTCCGGGCGTGGTGGAGGCGCGCGCCCGACTCGCCGCCGCCGGGCAGGACGAACGAAGTCAGCGGCTCCAGCTCCTCGTCGAACGCGTCGATCCGGTCCTCGAGCAGCTCGACCAGTTCGAGCCCGACCTGCGGGTCGTCGGGGTCCGGGTCCGGATTCGCGAGGTCCGCCTGCACCACGTGGAGGTGATTCTGGACCGTCTCCAGCAGCTCGTCGAGGTCGTCGTACCCGGTCGGGCGCACGGTGCCGATCAGCGCGTTCGCCTCGTCGACGGTCCCGTACGCCTCGATCCGCGGGCTGGACTTCGATACGCGGCTCATGTCCCGGAGGTCGGTGTCGCCCTGGTCGCCGCGTCCGGTGTAGATCGTCATGCGAGGCTCCGATCGACGTACTCCAGGATGTTCGCGCTCTCGGCCATCGTCACCCCGCGTTCCTCGTCGATCAGGACGGGAACGCCGCGCTGGCCGCTGACCCGCTTCACCTGGTTGCGGTCGGAGTGGAGCGCGTCGACCCACTCGGTCTCGTACTCGATCCCGGCCTCGTCGAGCGCGTCGGACACCTTCTCGCACCACGGACACCCGTCGAGCGCGTAGAGTCGGACTGCCATACTCCACCGATCGGCGCGCGGCGGCAAGAAGGTACGGTGTCGACGAGCCGCCCGCCGCGCGACCGGGTGGTCGCGGGCCGCGAGACTACAGACCGTGATACGCGCTCATCCCCTCGCGGAGCGCCGCCGGGACCGGCGCGGGCTCGCCGGTGTCGGGATCGAGGCTGACGAGCGTCGCCTCGCCCTCGGCCACGACCGCGTCGTCGACCCGGAACTCGTGGGTCATCGTCACGCTGGAGCGACCCATCTCGGCGACGTCGACGTCGACCGCGACCGTCCCGTCCGTCAGCTCGACCGGCCGCCGGAAGTCGAGCGAGAGCGACGCCAGCACCGCCGACACCCGCGAGAGGTCGGCGCCGAGGACGTCGCGGAAGTACTCGGTCCGGGCCTGTTCGAGGTACGTCGCGTAGACGGCGTTGTTGACGTGGCCCATCGCGTCGATGTCGCGGAATCGGACGTCGATCTCGGTCGTGTACGTGCTCATGTCGGGACCTCCGCGGGAAGGGGTTTGTAGGCGTCGGGATCGGTCGGCGGACCTGACGGACGGGTCCGTAAGCCGGGAAGACCGTCAGTACAGCAGCGCGTCGTCGTTCTCGATCATGTACAGCGACCGGGCGGCGATGTTGACCGCGTGGTCGCCGACGCGTTCGAGGTCGCGGATCGTGAGGAGGAGCCGCGAGACGTTCCGCATCGTCCCCTCCACGTCGGCCTCCTCGCGGAGCTCGTCGCGCTCGATGAGGTCGCGGACGACGAGCTCGCTCGCGGCTTCGCAGGCGGCGTCGAGGTCGTCGTCGGCCTCGGCGACCGCGTGACACAGCTCGGGGTCCGACTCCGCGTACGCCTCCATGGCTTCGTCCAACATCGTCAGCGTGTCGTCGCCGATGCGCTGGACGTCGACGTCGGGGAACACCTCGCGGTCGGCCCGCTTCGCGTACCCGCCGAGGTTCGTCGCCAGGTCCGCGATCCGCTCGAGGTCGGTGATGATCTTGAAGGAGGCCGCGATGAATCGCAGGTCGCCCGCCACCGGCTGCTGGAGCGCGATGAGGTCGGTGCACTGTCCCTCCAGTTCGAGGTACAACTCGTTGACTTCGGCGTCGCCGACGATGACCTCCTCGCCCAGCTCCGCGTCCTGTCGTTCCAGGGCGTCGAGGCCCATCCGGAGCCGTTCCGCGACCACTTCGCTCATGTAGAGCACGTCGTCGCGGAGACCCTCCAGCTTCGACTGGTACTGTTCGCGTGGCATCGTGTTGGCGTAATCGCCTCACCGAACGTATAAAAACACGTCGGCGATCGGTCGATCGATTTTCCGCTCTTCGCCTCGATTTCGCACTGCTGAAGGGCCAAATCTCCCGTTCTCGGCCGGTCTGCGGGTCCGCCGGTCGACGGTGACCGCAGTTATAAATAGACGCGAGCGAGGCTGACGAATCCACACCGGGGAGAGCGGCGGCGATCGTAACTCCGCACGGAGGACGGCAACATGCGCCGCTCGCCGTTGTAGTCGACCGAAGAAAGTGGGTTGGGGCAGATTTGAACTGCCGGCCTCCTCCATGTCAAGGAGGTGTCATAACCGGACTAGACTACCAACCCGAGGGGGCTTACTGACGCATCTCGTCGTATCCGGGGGACGTAATTGAACCTTTCGTTTCGGACGCCGACGGCGCGCCGCGGTCCCCCGATCGAGTCCGGGCGGTACGGACGGATCCGACTCTCGTCGACCGGGTGTTTCCGATCTCGACGCGACCGACGCGGCCGGCTTTCGACCGCTTTTACTGGATTGACGAGAGTGGGTCGGTATGGTCGATCTCGCCGCCCGCACCGACAGGCTCGACGCGTACCTCGACGAGCGCGGGCTCGAAGCGGTCTGGTTCGCCAAGCCGAACGGGTTCGCGTGGCTCACCGGCGGGGACAACGTCGTCGACGCCGACGCCG
Organism: Halorubrum sp.; assembly: GCF_046498025.1. Taxonomy (NCBI): domain Archaea; kingdom Methanobacteriati; phylum Methanobacteriota; class Halobacteria; order Halobacteriales; family Haloferacaceae; genus Halorubrum; species Halorubrum sp. The sequence continues at coordinate 8,881 of NZ_JAWOBM010000030.1, read as the reverse complement.
ACGTCGGGGTGGCCGCGGCCGGCTACGACGGCGCGCTCCGCGTGATCACGGACGGGATCGAGGCGGAGCGGCTCGCCGACGAGGAGCTGCCCGACGCGTTCGCGGTGGAGTCGTTCCCGTGGTACACCGGTTCGCTCGCCGAGGCGGTCGCGGAGCGCTCGCCCGCCCCCGCCGCCGCCGACTTCGACGTGCCGGGCTTCGAGGCCGTCGACGGGAGCCGGCTGCGGCAGCCGCTCACCGACGACGACGTCGAGCGCTACCGCGAGTTGGGCCGCGAGGCCGCCGCCGCGGTCGAGACCGTCTGTCGCAACCTCGAGCCCGAGGACCCTGAGTACGAGGTGGCCGCCGGGATCGACATCTCGCTCGCCTCCCGCGACGTCGACACCCCCGTCGTGCTCGTCGGGGGCGCGGAGCGCGCGCAGGCGTACCGCCACTACACGCCGACCGACGCGACGCTCGGCGACTACGCGCTGGTCTCCGTCACGGCAGAGCGGGCCGGCCTCTACGCCTCCCTGACGCGGACCGTCGCCTTCGACGCCCCCGACTGGCTGGAGGAGCGCCACCGCGCCGCGGCCCGCGTCGAGGCGACCGCGCTCGCGGCGACCGAGGCCGCCGCGGCCGGGACTCTCACCGGCGCCGGAGGCGGCGACTCGGACGCCGTACCGGACACCGCCGGGGACGTCTTCGACGCGATCCGAGCGGCGTACGACGCCGTCGGCTTCCCCGACGAGTGGCGGGAACACCACCAGGGCGGCGCCGCGGGGTTCGCGGGCCGCGAGTGGTTCGCCGCGCCGGGGAGCGACGAGCCGGTCCGGCAGCCGACGGGGTACGCGTGGAACCCGACCGTGCAGGGGGCCAAAAGCGAGGACACGCACCTCGTCGCGCCCGGGTTCACCGAGACGCTGACGAAGACGGGCCAGTGGCCGGCCCACGCGGTCGAGCCGGTTGACGTCGACGGGATCTCGACCGAACCCCGGGAACTGACCGCGCCGGTCGTCCGGTGAGCCGGAGCGACACAGACTGACAAAGAGAGACGGCGCCGACCGCGCGGCCTCAGTAGACGTATTCGGTCTCGTCGATGCCGACGTAATCCTTCTTGACGCGCCGCTTGTTCCACTTGTAGCCGAGCAGCAGCTTCGCCGACTCCCACCCCGAGCGGTACGGCTGCGAGAGGAGGTTGTCGCCGGTCTCGGCCGCCAGCATGGCGTCGGCGGCGCCGATGATCCGGTCCCAGTCGTCCGGGTCGTAATCCGCCACCATGTCGGCCATCGTCACGTTGCGGACGATCTCGTCGCCGATCGCCTCCTTCCAACGCCGGTTGTAGGGGGCCAAGTCGCCGGCCGCGGCCAGTTCGCCGGCGATGGCGCCGGTGCGGACCGCGACGTGGTCGCCGCCCTCGTGGAAGGCGGACGTGGTGCCCATCGCGCCGCCGACGACCGCGACGCCGGCGTCCGTGGGCGAGTCGATCGGGCGCGTCGACGAGATGGGGTACGTCTCGGTGCCGTTCCGTTTGCCGGCCGCCTCGACGAGCGGGAAGTCCGACTCCACGTCGTACTCGTCGCCGTACTGCCACTCTAGGAGGCGCCGGACGTACTCGCCGCCCTGCGGGATCGACTCGTCGCCGGGCTCAAGCAAGGCGTAGGCGTCCCGGTCGAAGTCGTCGACGTCGAGGCCGATGGGCATCGTCAGCCCGACCCGGCAGACGCGATCGTCGTTCGGGAAGATCCACGGGTACGCCGTCTCGCCGGGCATCACGCCCCACCAGAAGACGAGCGCGTCGTTCACCTCCTCGTACACCGCCTCGGGCACGCGGCGGTACTCCTGGTACGCGATGTGGTTCGCCGTGCGCGAGGCGAGGCGATCGGAGGCGGCGGCGTCCGCGGGGAGGTACTCGTCGAGCACGCGGTTCGTCACGGTGCGCTGCGGGCCGTCGGCGAGGACGACGAAGTCCGCCCCGACCGACTCCCCGGAGGCGAGTTCGACGACGTGACGGGGGTCACCGCCCTCACCGGAATCGTCTCGCGGGTCGACCGACAGATCGGTGTCGACGCCGCGGACGGACTCCCCGGCGCGGTACTCCGCTCCGGCGTCCTCGGCGCGGTCGCGGAGCCAGTCGTCGAAGCGGGCGCGCTGGAAGGTGTAGCCGAACTTGTCGTACGAGGAGTCGATTCCGGTGGTGGTGAGCGTCGCCGCCTCGGTCGGCCCGCGGAACTCGGCGCGGTTCAGCTCCCGCTGGACGACGCCGTCGTCGAACTCGTCGGGGTGGATCCCCATGATGTCGACCCAGTAGTCCAAGATTCCCGCCGCGTCCGTCGAGTCGGGGCCGAGCCGTTCGCGGTCGGCCCGCGGCACGCCCCTCTCGAGGACGAGGGCGTCGGCGCCGCCGGCCGCGGCCGCGCGCGCTGCGGAGGCGCCGGCCGGGCCGCCTCCAACGATAGCGACGTCTACGCGTTCCATACCCCGTGAGGTAACCCTCCGGCTATTAAATTCACGGTCCCAGACCGATCGAGAGGCACCGCGCGGACCGTCCGCAGGGCGCCGGCCTCCGCTCGTCGCCGCGAGATCGTTCAGGGTCGTTTATATGGGTCTCAACGGCGGAAAGACACGTTTTTAGTCCGCAGCGAAATTCTCTCGGGTACCAATGGCACGCGAGACATGGGCGACGCGGGCGGGGTTCATCCTCGCCGCGGTGGGCAGCGCCGTGGGGCTCGGGAACGTCTGGCGGTTCCCGTTCATCACCGGCCAGGAGGGCGGCGCCGCGTTCCTCCTCGTCTACCTGCTGTTCGTCGCGCTGATCGGTTTCCCGGCGATTCTGGTCGAGTTCGTGATCGGGCGGTACACCAACCTGAACCCGGTCGGCGCGATACGCGAACTCGGCAGCGGGCCGTGGAACTACCTCGGGTGGCTGTTCGTCGTCACCGGCTTCGTCATCCTCTCGTACTACAGCGTCGTCGCCGGCTGGTTCCTCCGGTACATGCTGATCGGGGTCACCGACGGCTACGCGCTCGCCGGCCCCGAGGAGGCCGGGGCGCTGTTCGGTTCGGTCTCCACCGGGCTCGACTCCCTGCTGTTCCACGCCGTGTTCATGGGGCTCGTCATCGGGATCATCGCCGCCGGCGTGCGGAAGGGCATCGAGGTCGGCGTGAAGGTGATGGTCCCGGCGATCATCGCCCTCCTGATCGGGATGGCGGCGTACGCGTTCACGCTCGACGCCTCCGGAGCGGCGTACAGCTACTACCTCTCGCCGGACTTCGGCTACCTCATCGCGAACTGGACCAGCATCCTACCGGCCGCCGCGGGACAGGCCTTCTTCACGCTGTCGCTCGGGATGGGCGTGATGATCACCTACGCCTCCTACCTCGGTGAGGACCGGAACCTCGCGTCTGACGGCAGCGTGATCGTCGCGCTCGACACGCTCATCGCCGTGATCGTCGGCTTCGTCGTCTTCCCGTTCCTGTTCGCGGCCGGAATCGAGCCGGGTGGCCCCGGCGCCAGCGCGATCTTCGTGAGCCTCACGTCGGCATTCTCCGGCATCCCCGGGGGTCGGATCCTCGGGATCGTGTTCTTCGCGATGGTCGGGATCGCAGCGCTCTCCTCCGCGATCAGCATCCTCGAAGTGCTCGTCTCCTACCTGATCGACGAGTTCGGCGTCGCTCGCGTCCCCGCCGCGACGGCCGTCGGCGTCGCCGTCTTCCTGCTCGGCGTCCCGGTGACGATCGACCTGGTCTTTCTCGACCTGTACGACAAGCTGGCCGACGGCATCCTGCTCGTGCTCGGCTCGCTCCTGCTCGCGCTGTTCGTCGGGTGGGTGATCCCCGAGGTCGCCCGCGACGAGCTGGAGAAGGGCATCGGTGAGCTCGACGGGCTCGGGACCGCTTGGGTCTGGATCGTCCGCGTTCCGATCGTTATCGTCGTGCTCGTCTCGCTGTACCTCGGGGTCGTCGATTACGCCGGGTTCCTCACGGGCGACTTCGTGGACTGGCTGGCGGCGCGGTAGGGGAGTCGGTCGACGATTCGGGCGGCAACCCGGGCGGAGGGTCCGGACCCCGCCGCGACCCGGAACAATTGGCGACCGCCGAGGGGCGCGGTCGCTGCGCTCAGTCGCGCAGGAGCGCGGAGTAGTCCGCGATGACCCCGTCGACGCCCGCCGCCGCGAGGCGGTCGGCCTGATACCACGTCTCGACGGTCCAGACGTGCACCGCGCGTCCCTCGTCGTGCGCGGCGGCGACGACCGACTCGGGCTCGGCGCCCTCTGGAGCGCCGAACCGATCCGCGTCGAAGAAGGGCGTGCCCCGGACCGCGTCGATCGGCGGGTGGATCGCCGCCGCGTCGTGCTCGCGGGCGATCGCGAGTCCGTCCGCGACGGATCGGGACACCAAGGGAGCGACGGGCAGCGACGACAGCTCTCGGACCGCCGCGAGCGCGCCCTCGCAGAACGACGAGAACAGGAGGTCGTTTTCACGTCCCTCCGTCGCGTCGAGGACGCGGTCGACGAAGGGGCGCCAGACGGCCGTCCGGTCCGCGAGCGCGTCGGCGGCGAGCTTCTCGTCGGGACGGAGGTCCCACCGGCCGGGGTTCTTGAGTTCCAGGTTCACGCCGACGTCAGCGGGGACCGCGTCGAGCACGTCCGCGAGGAGCGGAACGGTCTCCCCGCTGTCGAGCACTTCCGCGCCGGTGACCGTGGCGGTGTCCGTCTCCCAGACGACGCCCGTCGCGTCGGTGAGCCCGCGGCCGTCGCGACCGGAGAGCTCCGAATCGTGAACGACGACCACGTCGCCGTCGGCGGTGGGCATGACGTCGATCTCGATCCAGTCGGCTCGGCGATCGGCGGCTCGCTCGACGGCCGCCACGGTGTTCTCGGGATTCTCGCCGGCGAACCCGCGGTGGGCGATCTGGGCCGGAGCCGAGCGAGGGACGTCGGTCACGCTGCCTCCGGGACGGCGTCGGCTACCGACGTGACCCCGGCCTTGACTAGCGCGAACCGGCCGGGCGATTCCGCGCCCTCGTCGCACTCGGGGGTCGGTTCGTCGTCGCCGTCGGTCGGCGGCGGCTCTTCTATCGTCGACTCTTCTGTTGTTGTCGTCGACTCTTCTGTTGTTGTCGTCGGCTCTTCTGTCGTCGTCGGCTCTTCGGCCATCGGTCGACTCACCGGTCAGGCGTGCTCTTCGTACGGCTGGACGATCACGAATCCGCCGGGGGTGTCGAACCGCATCTGGTACCGCTCCCCGGACTCCTGGCCGATCATGTCCGAGAGGCTGCGGTTGACCTCGACGCTCGGGGAGACCCCGCCCCACGCGACGGTCGCGCTGGGGTCCGTCGAGACCGGCGTCTCCAGCACGACCGGGTCGCCGTGGGTGGTGAGCGCGACGTAGCCCGGCCCTTCGAGATAGACGTTGCTGAAGCCGCCGGCGAACGAGCCGGCGAGGCTGTCGATGGTGCTAATCTCGTAGGAGAGCGACTCCTCGAACGCGAGCACGTCCTCGCCGTTGACCGTGATCGACTCGCCGGCGTCGAGTTCGATCACCTGGACCTTCTTGCCGGCGTCGGCGAAGTAGACGTGACCCTGTCCCTCGACGGCCATGATCGGCGTTCCCTCGTTGGTCGCCGCCTCCTTGAGGAAGCCGGTGATTCCGCCCTCCGCGGACGCCTTCCCGGTGAAGGAGACGTCGCCGGTGTACGCGATCATCGAACCGGCCTTCGCCATCACGGTCCCGTCGACGTCGACGTCGAGGGTGTAGCTGTTCTCGCGCTGGAACGGTTCCGCGCTCTCAGTCGGTGCGTTCGCAGCTGTGAACTGGTCTAAATTCATGAGCGGGGACCGAACGCTCGCGGACGGCAGCGGGCCGTCCGGTTCGGCCGGTCGAGTATTCCGCGCTATCGGGTATGAATGTTGCTGGTACACGACGACGGCCGGTCAGTACACGACGAGCGAGAGGTACAGCTGTCCGACGCCGGCGACGATCATCACCGCGCCGGCGAGCCGCTTCAGGGTTCCGGCGTGGGCCATCACTCGGTTCGCGTTGCTGACCAGCCCCACGCCCGTCACGACGGTCGTCGCGGCCATCAGGACCGCGACGACGCCGGCGTACACCGAGAGGACGAGGACGGCGGCGTCGTCGGGGAGCGCGATGGCGCGCGCGATCACGGCGAGGAAGATGGGGGCGACGCAACCCGCGCCGGCGAGCGCGTACCCCGCGCCGAACAGCCCGAACCCGAGGACGCTCGACCGCCGCTTCGGCAGCGAGACGGAAACCGAGGGGGCCCGCCCGGCGACGACGAGGAGCCCGAAGACGATCAGCAGCCCCCCGACGAGCGTCTCGAAGACGGTGATGTTCGACAGCGTGGAGTGACCGACCCGGACCGTCGCGCCCGCGAGCAGCGCGAACGTCGCGAGCACGCCGAGCGCGGCCGCGAGGCCGCGTACCCCCGCCCCGGTCACCGAGGCGTCGTCGGCGTCGACGGAGTTCACGTAGAAGCCGACGTACCCCGGCAAGAGCGGGTACGCGCACGGCGAGAAGAACGTCGCGACCCCCGCGGTCACGGCGAACGGGACGTTCGTCGCGAGCGAGACGTCGGTCATCGGACCTCTCCCGTCATCGGTCCAGCGCTCGCTCGATGCCGTCGACGAACTCCTCCGTGGTGTGGGTCCCTGAGGTGGACCAGCGGACGCGCCCCGTCGCGTCGACGGCCCGTGCGCTCGGGTAGCCGCCGACGTTGAGCCGGGCCGCGAGCTCGGCCGAGACGTCGGCCGCGACGAGCCAGTCGCCGTCGTGCTCGCGCCACCAGTCCGCCACGTCCGACTCGCTCACCGCGCCGCCGACGTCTTCCGTCGTCACCGAGACGAACAGGACCTCGTCGCCGATCCGGTCGTGGGCGGCGGCGAGATCGGGCATCTGCTCGGCGCAGGGGGGACACCACGTGCCGAAGAAGTCGACGAACGTCGGGCGGTCGGCGGCCGGAAGGGTCACCTCCCCGTCGCGGCTCCCCGGCGCCTCAACCGTGGCGAGCGTCACCGGATCGACCGCCTCGGGCTCGTCCCCGTCACCAAGCGCGTCAGGGACTCCGCCGGTCGCGACGACTCCCGCCCCGCCGAGGGCGCCGACGCTCGCGAGCCCGGCCAGGAGGTGGCGCCGCCTCACGCGGTGACCACCCGCTCGAAGTCGTCGACGAGCCGTTCGATGTCGGTCTGGGGGCCCCTCGGGTACGCCCGCTCGACGATCCCGTCCCGGTTGGCGAGGAGGAGGATCCCGACGTGGGGGAACTGGTACTCCAGGTTCTCGTACTCGTCGGCGTCCCGCTTCTCGATCACGAGTCCGAACTGCTCGTCCATCAGCTCCCGTCCGCGCTCGTAGCTCTCCGGGCGGAGGAAGTGCCAGTTGCCCGCGTCGAGGTCGACGCCGCGCTGGCCGGCGTACTCGCGGAGCACCTCCGCGGTGTCGCGTTCTGGATCGAACGTGAGCGAGAGGAACGCCGCCTCGTCGCCGAAGCCCTGCTCGGCGGCGTACTCCTGCGCGCGCCGGAGTCGGAGGATGAGCGCCGGACAGACGCCGTCCGGACAGTTGGTGTAAAACGAGGTCCACAGCACGGCACGCTCGCCCTCGAGGTCCTCGGTAGACACCGTCTCGCCCGTGATCGGATCGGGAACGGTGATATGAGGCATCTCGTCGCCGTAGCTCGGGTGCGACGCCTCGCTCAGGTCCCGCTCCGGCGGGTCGAGGACGGTCCCCTCGGCTCCCGAGTCGCCGAGGACGCCGAGGCAGCCGGCGGTCGCGGTGGTGGCGACGGCACCGGTCGCGGCGAGCGACCGCAAGTAGGTACGGCGATCCATGTGTCTAATCGTACCTAGGCGGACGCTGGTAAATGAACCTCGCGGCTGATGGCAGTCGGTGAACACGGGCGAAACGTATGCGGGACCGCGAGCCGGAACGGTCGTGGTACCACGACCCTCGCAAGGGTTATCCCCCGAAGGCCTGTACGTTTGGTTGCAATGGCAAACGGTAAGGTTGACTTCTTCAACGACACTGGCGGCTACGGTTTCATTTCGACTGACGATTCTGACGACGACGTGTTCTTCCACATGGAAGACGTTGGCGGCGAGGATCTTACAGAGGGCGAGGAGATCGATTTCGATATCGAGCAGTCTCCCAAAGGCCCGCGAGCGAGTAACGTCGTTCGCACGAACTAACTGACGACACTGTCGCCCTCGGGCGACACTACAACAGTCATTCTTCAGCACACTACGATCGAGAGCCACGGCCGTGGCAGTTCAGCCGGTCCGTTCGGCGACCTTGCGGAGCAGTTCGTACTGGTCGTCGGCGTAGGCGATCACGGCCACGTCGACCAGCGACTCGGGGGTGTAATCGGCGATCTCCGAGCAGATGAGATCCGCCGCGCGCTCGAAGGGGAATCCCGCTGCACCGGTGCCCAACACCGGCACCACGAGCGACTCACAGCCCAACTCGTCGGCGGTTTCGAGACTATTCCATGTCGCCTCTTGGATGCTCTCCTCGGTCGCTTTGCCGTCCCCGTAGTGAGGCATCGCCGCGGCGTGAATCACGTAGTCGGCGTCGAGATCGAACGCATCGGTGACCGCGACTTCGCCGAGGTCGACCGGGCCATTATCCATCGCAGCCTCGTTGATCGGGCCGTTGGCCCCGCGGCGGAGCGCGCCGGCGACCCCGCTGCCCATCCGGAGGCTCGTTCCGGCCGCGTTGACCAGTGCGTCGGCGCTCTGGGCGGCGATATCACCGTGAATCGTTGTGAACTCCATATCGGTAGTCACCGGCTACTTCCCCGTAAACACTGGTTACTCCACGGAAAATGGACTCTCTGTCTCGCGCCAGTTCCAGCCCGGCAGCCGCGTCTGAAACCTCGCCGCCAG
>NZ_JAWOBM010000058.1:0-42106 GCF_046498025.1 Halorubrum sp. | reverse complement strand
GCGACGTCCGCGACGACCGCCCCGAGCGCCGGGTCGCCGTCGACGCGGATCGACTCGCTGATTCGCCGGACCACGACCCCGCAGTCGTGGAGCTCCGCGGCCGCGTACAGCACCCGCTCCAGTTCGGTTCGCACGTACTCCATCAGCGACGTCGTCTCGCCGCGGACCTCGCCGTCGACCGAGACCTCCTCGGCGATCACGTTGCTCGCGCTCCCGCCCTCGACGCGCCCGAAGTTGACGCGCGTCATCCCCTCGCTGTGGCGGGGGATGCCGTAGGCGTTCTGGACCGCCGTCGTCATCGCCTGCATCGCGTTCGTGCCGGCGCTCGGCTCTCGCCCGGCGTGCGCGCTGGCCCCCTCGAACGTCGCGTTGATATGGGCCATCGCGAGCGGCCGGGTCGCGTTCGCCACGACGGTCCCGGTCGGGTGGCCGAGCCCGAGCTGGAACGCGAACAGGTAGTCGACGTCGTCGACGCGACCGCCCTCGGTGAGCGGCTTGCCGCCTCCGGCGACCTCCTCCGCCGGCTGAAAGAACACCCTGAACGTCCCCCGGAAATCGCTCGCCGTCACGGCTTCGAGGACGCCCAGCGCGATCGCGATGTGCGCGTCGTGGCCGCAGGCGTGCATGTACCCCTCGTTCTCGGACTGGAATCCCTCGTCGGCCGGGCGGTGGCCGGCGGCCGACGATTCCTCGATCGCGACGCCGTCGATCTCGACGCGGAGACCGACGGTCGGCCCGTCGCCGCGCTCGACCGTGGCGACCGCGCCGGTGTGCCCGTCGGCGGTCAGTTCGATCACGTGCTGCGGGACGCCCGCCACGACCGCGCGCTCGCGCCACTCGGCCATCGTCTCGGTCGAGGGTACGGCCATTCGGTGGTCCGACGAGAGCGCCTCTCGGCCGACGGCGATCTCGTCGACGCCGATCCGCTCCAGTTCCGCGGCGATCCGGGCGGTCGTGCGGACCTCGCACCACGCCGGCTCGGGGTGTCTGTGGAACGCGCGGCGAAGCGCTGCGAGTCGGTTCCGCACGTCGTGTGACATCGTCTCTGACCGCATATGCGGGCAGGGTATTTAAGGACCTCACTCGCACCGGTCGCTCGCCGGCGACCGGTCTCCCGACCGACGCGCTCGGCTACCCGGTCGTCGCCGTTTCGACCGTGACGTGCGCTATCGCGTCGGCGATGACGTCGAGCGCGGTGTCGGCGAGGTCGCGGGTCAGCACCAGCGGCGGAAGCAGCCGCAACACGTTGCCGTGGCGACCGGCCGTCCAGACGAGGACGCCGTGTTCGAAGCAGTACTGCTGGATCGCCTCGACCGCGTCGCCGTCGGGATCGCCGTCGGCGTCGACGAACTCGGCGCCGATGAACAGCCCGCGGCCCCGCACGTCCCCGAGCCGGTCGTTCCCCTCGGCGACCGTCCGAAGCCGGTCTCGGATGTGCTCGCCGAGGTCGCGGGCGTGCGCGAGCAGATCCCGCTCTTGCACGTACTCGATCGCTCGGGTTCCCGCGCGCATCGCGACGACGTGCCCGCGGTAGGTGCCGGCGTGGCCGCCGGCGTCCCACGTGTCGAGGTCCTCGTGGTAGATCGTCGCCGACAGCGGGAAGCCGACGCCGCCAAGCGCCTTCGCGGTCGTCATGATGTCCGGCGTGACGCCGTGCCACTGGCCGGCCCACCACCGCCCGGACCGGCCCATCCCGCTCTGTATCTCGTCGAACATCAGCGGGATGTCGTTCTCGGTGGCGATCTCGCGGAGCCCCTTCAGGAACCCCTCCGGCGGGACGATGACGCCGCCCTCGCCCTGGATCGGCTCGACGAAGATGCCGGCCGGGTTCGCCAGTCCGCCGTACGGGTCCTCGATGATCTCTTGGACCTCTTTGAGCGCACGGGCGCACGACGGCGCGCCGCAGCACTCGGCCGCGGACCGGGGACACACGGAGGCGGCATCGCCCGACTCCGCCCGGTCGATGAACGGCGACGGGTACTTCGCGTGGACGACGTCCGGCAGCAGCGGGGTGTAGTCGTCTTTGAACCCCTTGTTCGAGGTGAGCGCCATCGCGCCGGAGGTCGCGCCGTGGTAGCTCCCGCGGAAGGCGAGGAGCCCGTCGCCGCCCGTGTTGTACTTCGCGAGCTTGATCGCCGCCTCCACCGCGTCGCTTCCGGTCGGGCCGCCGAACACGACGCGGTTCTGGCCGCGGAGCCCGGGCGGCGCGATCTCGTCGAGCTTCTCGATGAGTTCGATCCGCGCCTCGGTCGGGAAGTCGACCGTGTGGACGAGCTTCTCCGTCTGCTCCCGGACCGCCTCGAGGACGTACGGGTTGGAGTGGCCGACGTTCAGCACGCCGATGCCGGCGAACATGTCGATGTAGGTGTTGCCGTCGGCGTCGCGGATCGTCGCCCCCTTCCCCTCCTCGAACGCGACGGGGATGTCCTTGGGGTACGCGACCGCGCTGCTGTCGATCCGTTCCTGCGTCTCCAAGAGCTCGCGACTCCGCGGGCCCGGCACCGAGCCGACGTCCGGGGCGTCGTCGAAGTGAAGGTCCTCGATCGGTGGTCCTGCGGTCATGGATCCACTCACGGGAAACGTCATTAAATAGGTTATCCACAGTTACCACCAACACCGTATACAAAATCTGATTTTCCACCCGTTCGGCCGTGGCCGTCCGACGGGGCTCAGTCGCCCGCGACCGTGAACCGCGAGGCGTCGCCCTCGGCGGTCGGGGCGGTGAGGAGCGAGACGCCCACCGTGAGCGCCGCGGACAGCGCCATCAGCCCGAGCGCGACGTCCCAGCCCCCTGCGACGGTGCGGGGGAGCGTCGGCACGACCTCGACGACCGCCGACAGCACCACCGCGAGGTACGCGACCTGCGGGACGAGCACGCCGGCGATCATCCCGGTCCGTGTGGTCCGTCGCCAGTAGAGCGCGCAGATCACCGGGAGCGCGAGCAGCGCGAACCCGGAGAAGGCGGTGCTCCCGACCTCGATCAGGGTTCCGGGGCGGAACAGGCTCGCGACGAACGCGAGGAGCGCGAACGCGGCGACGCCGATCCGGGCGACCCACGCCTCCCGGTACTCGGAGGCGTCGGCGTTGATCAAGGGCCGGTAGAGGTCGCGCGTGAAGTACGACGACCCCGACAGCAGCATCGAGTCCGACGAGGACATCATCGCGGCCATCGCCCCGGCGATCACGAGCGCCGCGAACCACGCCGGGGTGTACTCGCTCAGGACGACCGGGAGCACGTTCGCGCCCTCAGGCACGTCGACGGGCATCCCCGCCGCCCACGCGCCCAGCATGAACGCCGGGAGGAAGAGGAGGAGGACGAGCACGGGCCACAGCGCGAACGACCGCTTCAGCGTCTCGGCCGACTTCGCGACGAAGAACCGCTGGTTGATCTGCGGGAACATCGTCACCCCGAACGCGATGGTGACCGCCGAGGAGACGATGAACCCGACCGTGTAGGTGCCGCCGCCGAAGCGCCCGAACTCCGGCCGGGCGTCGAGCATCGCCCCGGTGGCCGCGCCGACGCCGCCGACGGCCGAGAGCACCCAGACGGCGGCGATCCACACGACCGAGAGCATGAACAGCCCCTGGATCGTGTCGGTCCACGCGACGCCGCGCATCCCGGCGAGGACGACGTAGAGGATCATGAACGCGGTGATGAGCGCCGCGCCGCCCCAGTAGGGGACGGCGCCGTCGGTCAGCCCCACGAGCGCCTCGCCGGCGCCCATCTGCTGGAGCATGACGTACGGGAACAGCCAGAGGAGGCTCACGCCGGCGACGAGCGCCCGGAGCCCCACGGAGCCGAAGCGATCGCCGAGCATCTCCCCGAGCGTCATGTATCCGTGCCGGTTCCCGATCAGCCACTGTTTGTAGCCGATCACGTACCACAGCACGGCGAACAACACGCCGTCGAGCGTCCCCATCACGATCAGCCACTCGGGGCCGGCGGCGAACGCGAGGTTCGGCCCGCCGAAGAAGGTGAACGCCGACAGCAGCGTCGCGAAGGTGGTGAAAAGCAGGACGAACGTCCCGATCGACCGGCTCGCGAGGTAGTAGTCCTCGGCCGTCGTCTCGGAGACGCGGTAGGCGACGAGGCCGACGAGGAGCGCGAAGAGGAGGTAGCCGACGACGATCCCGAGCGAGAGCCCGAGCGTCACGGCCGGTCACCCCCGGCGACGGGACTCTCGCGTCGGTCGTCACCCGTGTCGGTCCGCAGGCCCATCCCGCGTTCCCACGCGCCGCTTCGGGCGAACCGGGAGAAGAGGACCGTACACAGGCCGAGCCACGCGACGTGCCACCAGATCCAGACCGGGAGCCCCGCGACGACGCGGTCGACGCCCCACAGCGGCCACGGCACCGCGAACGCGACGAGGAGCGCGAACGTCGGTATCCATACGATATCTCTCCGAGATCGACTCATGTTAAGATATAATGGCTTTGAATTCTTAAACCTTACTTGGAGTTGTTCGTAAACGCTTTTCGTAGAATATTTTTCTTCAATACGTGGCGACGGAGGCGGGTGCGATAACTATTTTCGACGACACGCATAAGTGTACACGGGCGGCCGACGCCGCCCGATCATTACCATTCACTCACTCATGAAAGACACAGAAAAATACCTGATTCACGCCACCATGGCGGCCGACGGCGTCGTCGAGCGGAGCGACGTCGTCGGCGCGGTGTTCGGCCAAACCGAGGGGCTCCTCGGCGACGAGTTGGACCTCCGCGACCTCCAGGAGTCGTCGCGGGTCGGCCGGATCGACGTCTCCGTCGAGTCCGAGAACGGCCAGTCGTTCGGCGAGGTCACCGTCGCGTCGAGCCTCGACAAGGTCGAGACCGCGATCCTCGCGGCCGCGCTGGAGACGATCGACCGCATCGGCCCCTGCCAGGCCTCCGTGGAGGTGACCAGCATCGAGGACGTGCGGGCGGCCAAGCGCCGCGAGGTCGTCGAGCGCGCGAAGGAACTCCTCGCCGGCGGCTTCGAGGAGACGAGCCTCGCGAGCGACGACATCCTCGACGAGGTCCGCGAGGCCGCTCGCGTCGAGGGGATCGTCGACTACGAGGGACTCCCGGCCGGCCCCCGCGTCGGCGACTCCGACGCCGTCATCGTCGTCGAGGGGCGCGCGGACGTGCTCACGCTGCTCGACTGCGGCATCAAGAACGCGGTCGCCGTCGAGGGGACGAACGTCCCCGACGCGGTGGCCGAGCTCACCGCCGACCGGACCGTCACCGCCTTCCTCGACGGCGACCGCGGCGGAGAGCTCATCCTCCGCGAGCTCGCGCAGGTGGGCGACGTCGACTACGTCGCGTTCGCGCCGCCCGGAGAGTCCGTCGAGGACCTCGACCGCAACGCCGTCTTCGAGGCGCTGCGCGGAAAGGTCCCGTACAGCAGCCTCGCCGACGAGTCCAACCTCCGCGAGGCCGCCGAGAACGACGACGGCTCCACAGACGCTGACCCCGGTGACGGACGGCAGGCGGGGGGTGACGGCGACGAGTCGGAACGCGCCACGACCGGGGCGACCGGGTCCGAAGGATCCGAGCCAGACGACGACGAATCGGAGACCGCCGGCTCCGCGACGGCCGCTTCGGCGGGGCCGACGGCCGACGGCGCCGTCGCCGGGGCGGCCCGCGGCGCGGCGGAGGGCGGGCTCGTGGAGGCCGTCGAGGCGGCGACCGCGACCGCGGACGGCGAAGACGGCGGGGCCGCCGAGGCGGTTGACGTCGCGGTCGCCGAGTCGGCTCCCGCGGAATCGGGGGGACGGGAATCGGCCGATCCGGTCGGATCGCAGTCGGGAGCGGAGGCCGGATCGGAGACGGCCGAGGGGGCCGACGACGCTCCCGGCGACGACGAACCGCGGTCCATCGAGGAGCACGTACAGGAGGTGGTCGACTCGGAGAGCGCCCGCGCCCGGCTGCTCGGCGACGACCGCGGCGTCCTCGCGGAGGTCGACGCGGGCGACGCGTTCGACGCGGTCGAGGCGGCCGAGAGGGCCCCGCACACCGTCGTCGTCGACGGGCTGATCGACCAGCGGCTGCTCGACGTGGCGGCCCAGCGCGGCGTCAGCGAGCTGCTCGGACGCGAGGTCGGTGAGTTCGTGAAACGCCCCGTGGGGACGCGGGTGCTCACGGTCGGCGACCTGCGGGCCGGCAGCTGAGACGGAGCGCGGAGGCCGGGAGCCGAGGCGGAGCGCGGAGGCCGGGAGCCGAGACCGGCATCCGCGACCGACGGTTCGCGCCTTTTCACCGCTCAGACGAGCCCGACCGCGCCGAGCAGCGCGAACAGCACGTCGCCGGCCGTCAGCGAGACGACCAGGCCGACCGCCATGGGGACGACGAACGGCATTCCCGGCGACACCAGCACGCGGTCCTTGGTCGCGACGACCGCCAGCCCACCGCGGAGCGTCTCGGCGTCGGTGCCGTACGCCCCGTGGTCGATCTCCGAGAGGAACCGTTCCGCGGCCCACGGGTCCTCGGCGTCCGCCGTCCCGTCGACGACCGTCGCCCCGTCGGCGGAGCCGCGGTCGGCTTCGGGCTCTACACTACCCTCCACTCCGGTTCCCCCGTCCGTCCGCGGGCCGACGTGGGTCCCGCCGTCGGTCGGATCGAACGTCCCCCCGACGCTCGTCGGGTCGCGGAGGCGCTCGGGCTCGGCGCGAAGTTCCTCGAGCGTCGCCCCGCGCCACCGCAGGTACATCCGGAGCGCGTCCAGGTCCAGCCCGCTCCGGGTCTCGCCCGCGTCGTCCTCGAACAGGCGGCCGTGACGGTCCGGCAGCGACGCGGTCGCGACCGGCCGAGCGAGGAACGCGGTCGTCGACAGCTCGCCGCGACGGAGGTTGAGCGCGGCGAGCCCTAACGGGTACGCGAGCCCGAGTAGCACCGTGTTCGTGAGGATCGTGAGCGAGAACACGCCGATCTGCGTCTCGACCAGCGGGAGCGTGACCCCCCCGACCTCGTACGCCGGAAACGTCGGGAACAGGAGTGCGAGCGCGATCAGCGCCTTCGCGTCCGCCCCGCCGAACGCGCCGAGGTACCAGAACGCGTAGCCGAGCGGCGCGACGAACAGCACGCTGATCGCGGCCTGCACGACGAACAGCCGCCCCTCGATCCCGGCGAGCGGCCACAGCGTCGCCGCCTCCCAGAGCAGAAGCAGCGCCCCGAACGCGTACAGCGGCGGCCAGATCCGGTTCGGGAGGCGTCGGGTCCGGACGTCCCGCAGCGCCGCCCACGCGAAGACGGGGACGACGAGCAGCCGCAGAATGTCCGGCAGCGTGGCGACCATGTCCGCACGGCCGCCGCGGGCGTAATTAGGCGTTCGGGTTCGGCTATCGCGATCGATAGCGCCGGACGGGCGGACCCGACGGCGGCCGCGCTTGGGCTCGCGTCCTCAGGGCGCCGGAGCGGCCTCGCGGTGGAGGTAGAGGTACACGAGCACGGGAACGATGGTGAACGCGAGCGTGGCGACCGCCCAGAGGGGCGCGTAGCGGCTCCCGCGGGCCCTCGCGTCCCGGTAGATCCACGCCGCGGCGGCGACGACGATCCCGTAGACGACGAGCGTGAGCGGGAGCGACCACGGGAGGGCGACCCCCGAGAGGAGTGTCATGGTGTGCGAGTCGGCGGCCGAGGGTTATAACTCGCCCGTCAGGTCGGCGCGCATGACGAAGTCGGGCTCGCCGGCGACCGGCACCCGGTTCGCGGCGGTGTCGCTCACGTGTTCGACGGTCTCAGGAACGAGGACACGGGCGGCGTCGGCGTCGACCGCGGCGGCGTCCGCGGCGATCGTCTTATAAATCGCGCCGGCCGCGTCGACGTCGCGCCACGCGGCGACGCCGTACACGGCGGTCCGCTCGGGGTCGTCGCCCTCGTCGTCGCCCGAATACTCCGAGACGCGGGTGCGGACCGCGAAGCCGGCGAGGCGGCGATCGCGGTCTCGGGGGCCGTCGTCGGCCTCGCTTCCCCCGTCGCCCGCGACCGCGAGGAGACGGCCGTCGTCGGTCGCGGTCCGGAGGCGGTCGCGGGTGAGCGCGGAGCAGGCCCACGACTCGGCGTCGTCGAGCGCGAGCCCGTCGAGGTGGTCGCCGGCGTCGCTGTCGGTCCAGAACGCCCACGCGGCGTTCGGGTTCGGGTCGGCGAGGGCCCGAAAGCGAGTGGACGCGAGCGACGCCGCGGCGTCCGCGGTCGGCTCGGGCTGCGCGAACCGGAACTCCGTCCCCGGCTCGAAGCCGACCGCCCGCGATTGGCCGAGCCCGGCGACGTTCCACGAGAACACCATGTTCCGGCAGACGGTCGCGCCGCGCTCCCGTGCCCAGTCCAGCGCGGCGGTCGAGAGGGCGGTCCCGACGCCGAAGCCGCGGGCGGCCGGGTCGACGCGGATCCCCTGTCCCCACGCCTCCCACTCGGTGAGCAGTGCGCCCTGGATGCAGCCGACCACGGCCTCCGGCTCGCCCGCGGCCGCCGCGCCGTCTCCATCGCCCGCGACCAGGGTGTCGCCCGGTTCGCGGTCGTCGCGCTCCTCGATAGCGTCGCTTCCCGTTATTTCCCCGGGCGGCAACGTCGCCACGAACGTCCCGCGGTCCGGGTCGTCCGAGGCGACCCACTCGGGGAAGGCCCGCGGGATGTAGTCCTCCTGACGCTCGCCCCACGTGTCCCGGGTGAACGCGGCGACCGCGTCGGCGTCGGCGGGCCGGGCCTCGCGGACGACGGGGGAGAGCGTCGAGCCCGAGGCGGAGCCCGCGTTCGGGGTCGTCATCGCCAGGGCTGTGACTCCTCGGTGAGCTCGCCGGCGAGGTCGCGCCCCATCGCGGTGGCGGGGTCCGACAGGTTCGCCAGCGCCCACATCAGCTTCACCTTCGCGGTGCCGGGGAGGGTATCGCCCGCCTCGACGACGCCGGCGTCGAGCAGGTCGCGGCCGGTGTCGTACACCCGGTCGCAGACCCGGCCGGCGAGGCACTGGCTCGTCATCGCGACGACTGTCCCGCCCTCGACCAGCTCCTCGATCCGCGGGATGAGGTCGGTGTGGACGTGGCCGAGGCCCGTCCCCTCGATCACGACGCCGTCCTTGCCGTCCAGGTAGTCCCACGCGGCCGGGTCCATGCCGGGCGTGAACTTCGCCAGCTCCACGTCCGCGTCGATGTCGGTCGCGGTCGCGAGGTCGGTCCTCTCCCGCGAGAGCGGCTCGCGGTTCCAGTCGATGGCGGCGTCGGCCGTCTCGCCGTCGGCGCCCGCCTCGGCCGCCGCCTCGTAGTCGATGCGGCCGAGCGGCGCGGCGCCGACCGTCTCGAAGGCGTCGCGGCGGGAGGTGTGGTTCTTCCGGACGCGGGTGCCGCGGTGGAGCGCGCAGGCGTCGTCGGACGGACTCGCGTGCATGCAGACGAGCGTCTCGGCGTGGTCGGCCTTCGCGGCCTCGACGGCGCACACCGCGTTCATCACGTTGTCCGAGGAGGGACGGTCCGCGGAGCGCTGGCTCCCGGTGAACACGACCGGGACCGGCGCGTCGAGCATGAACGAGAGCGCGGAGGCCGAGTACTGCATGGTGTCGGTGCCGTGCATCACGACGACGCCGTCGGCGCCCGCCTCGATCTCCTCGGCCACGGCCGCGGCGAGCTCCCGCCAGATGTCGGGCTCCATGTTCTCCGAGAGGATGTTGGCGACGACGCGCCCGCGGTAGTTCGCGCGGCCGGCCAGGTCGGGGACGGCCCGCAGCACGTCCTCGGCGTCGAACTGGGCGGTGACCGCGCCGGTCCGGTAGTCGACGGTGGAGGCGATCGTCCCGCCGGTGGAGATGAGCGAGACCGTCGGCAGGTCGTCGTCGAACGTGATCTCGGAGGCCTCGCCGCCGCCCGCGTCGGACCCCTCGTCGACGTCGCGGGCGCCCGATTCGAGCACCTCGACGTCGGCCGCCTCGCGGTCGACGCCGACGTTGTAGCCCCCGTCGAGCTTGACGACGAGGTGGTCGCGAGTCGTCGAGGGGAGCAGTACGCCCTCGTTCGTGACGTCCCCGCGCTCGACGCGGACGCGATCTCCCGGTTGCATACCACCCGCTTCCCCTGCGGCGGACTTGAATCCAACCGTTCGGCGGCGGAGCCGGCCCGGGCCGACGCCGTCGATCGGAATGATAACAAATGACAAATATCGTAGGTTTTATTACGAACCGCGACCATACTGTCGACTGCACTCGAGGTGGTCAGCAATGGCGCTCCCACGACCAGCGAGCTCGTGGACACAGGGGCTCGACTTCCCGAGCCGACTGTTCGAGACCAGTGGTAACGACTACGAACTGTACGAACGGGACGACGAGTTCGTGCTTACGGTAGAGCTCCCCGGGTTCGATCCCGAGGAGATAACGGCCTCGTGGGACGACGGCGTTCTCAACATCGCCGGCGAACACGAGGACCCGGACCGCGACGTGCGCCGGACCTACCACCGTCGGTTCCGCTTCCCGAAGACGGTCGACGAGGACGCCATCGAGGCGACCTACGAGAACGGCATCCTCACCGTCCGTCTCCCGGTCGCCGTCGACGCCGCCGCGACCGGCACTGAGATCGCGATCGAGAGCTGACGCCGCGGGTCGGTACGTCTTTTATCAGTCGCACACACCGAGAGCGCATGGACCGCGACGAGTTCGCCGCCAGCATCGACCACACCGTGCTCGGCCCGGAGACGACGTGGGACGACGTCGAGACCGTCCTCACCGAGGCGGTCGAACACGGCATGAACGCCTGCATCCCGCCCTGCTACGTCGCCGAGGCGGCCGACTACTCGAACGCGCCGGAGGCGATCGCGACCGTCGTCGGGTTCCCGCACGGGCAACACGCGGCCGAGACGAAGCGCGACGAGGCGGTCGCCGCGTGGGACGACGGCGCCGACGAGGTCGACCTCGTGATCAACGTCGGCCGGCTGAAGGCCGGCGAGGACGACGCCGTCGCGGCCGAGGTCTCGGACGTGGTCGCCGCGGTGCCGATTCCGGTGAAGGTGATCATCGAGACCGCGCTCCTGACCGACGCGGAGAAGCACCGGGCCTGCGAGGCCGCCGTCGCCGCCGACGCCGATATGGTGAAGACCGCCACCGGCTTCGCCGACGGCGGCGCCGCGGTCTCGGACGTGGAGCTGATGAGCGAGTACCTCCCGGTGAAGGCCTCCGGCGGCGTGGGGTCCTACGAGGAGGCGATGGCGATGTTCGAGGCGGGCGCGGAGCGGATCGGCGCCTCCTCCGGCGTCGCTCTCGTCGAGGGATTCCCCGAGTAGCGGGCGGAGACGCGCCGTGCGGTCCTCCGAGTCGCCCGTTCCCTCGACGTGAGAATACGGTCATGAGAATTTATAAACAGAACCCGTATCCGGGTCTATGAGCCACTCGCGCGGATCACGGGGTCTGGACCTCGACACGGCGTTCAAGGCGTTCGGTGCGGTCGGAATCGCCATCTCGCTCGCGCTGATACTCGGCGTGTTCGCCCTGACGGACCCGTTCGGCGACTACGTCAGCGTCTCGCCGGCGGTGTACGGGAGCCTGCTGTCGGTCGGACTGCTCGTCGCCGTCGGCTACGCGGCGTACGCGCTGCGCCGCCGCTGAGCGGTCACCGAGCGGACCGTGGAGGATCGATCGACGAGAGTCACTGCGACGTCTGCGCGGACTCGGTCCGGTCGTACGTCTCCTCGAACTCCCGGATGAGCTGTCCCATCTTCGCGTACCAGTCGTTGAGCAGCCGCTGCATCTCGTCTGCGATCTGCTTCGGGTCCGTCGGCGAGTACACGTGGTAGTACCCCCCCTGATCGTAGTTGACCTGCTCTTTGGAGACACAGCCGCTCTGGAGCAGGCGCTGGACCGATCGGTACGCGGTCGATCGCTCGCGGTCGACGGCCTCGGCGATGGCGTCGACGGTCATCGGCTCGTCGCTCTCGACGAGGACGGCGAAACACTGCCGGTCGAGCGGCTTGAGCCCGTGAAAGCACTCCAAGAGGTTCTCGCACTCCATGTCGCTCTGGAGCTGCTTCGACAACGAATCTGGCATGGGATACCGGTCGTACGGTGCCCGTCGACAAAATAGTTGTGTGTGGTAGAAACAATATTGTGGCGTTCCGCAGCCCCGAGCCGTCCCGTCGCACGGCGAGGCCGGGGGAACGCGCGACGGACCGTCGGTCGAACTACGCCGACCGCGGCGGCGGGACGAGGAAGACGTTGCCCGTCGCCCGAGCGACCACCTCCTCGGAGACGCTGCCGAGCAACAGCCGACGCAATCGGCTGCGACCGCGAGATCCGAGCAGCAGCGTACTCGGGTCGTGCTCCGCCTCGGCGGCGAGTATCTCGACGGCGGGGTCGCCCTGACGGATCTCCGTGCGGGCGTCGAGCTCGAGTTCGTGGAGCCGATCGACGAGGTCGTCGAGCCGCTCTTGGGGGTCGGCGTCGCCGCTCGTGTCGTCCTTCGGCGATTCGACGTGGACCAGCGTGACCTCCTCCGTGGCGTGCCGGAGGTACTCGAACGACCGGAACGCCCGCTCGGCGTTCTCGGAGAAGTCCGTCGCGAACAGGGTTCGCTTGAACAGGTGTCGGCGGACCGGCTCGGGCTCGTCGACGCCGCGCTCGATGCGATCCACGAGGAGCGGCGCGACCGTCGTGCGGGCGAGGTTGCGCGCGGTGGACCCGATAACCCGGTTCTCGAGGGGGCTCTTCCCGCGGGAGCCGATCAGCACCAAGTCGGCGTTCACGGAGCCCGCGATCCCGTTGATTCGACGGTGGGGCGTCCCCCGGACGACGTGCGTCTCGACCGCGAACCCGGCGTCTTCCACCGTCGAGCGGTAGCGACTGAGCACCCGCTTTCGACGCTTCTCGAACCCCATTCCGGGCATGCCGGTGTGGACGTTAGACGGGACGACCGTCACGAGGTGAATCCGGTTGACGCCGATCTGTCGGAGGCAGTTCAGCCCGGTCTCGGATTCGATCATCGACTCGCTCGCCCTCGAGAGGTCCGTCGCGATCACCGCGGACTTCCCCGTCATCGCCGCCACCCCGGTCGAGCCGGCGCGCGACGTGTACCACTATTTCTCATATCACACAATACCGCTGCACGCATGATAAAACGCTCGGTCGACCGTTCTCCGGCGAACCGGCGGACGAGACGTGCGCGGTGCGCCTCGGGTCCGGGGATATAACCGAGCGGGAACCGAACGCGGAGCCATGACAGACGACGCGATAGCGGCGGTCGTCGAGGAGTTCCTCGACGAGACCGAGTCCGCGCTGGACGACTACGACCAGGGATACGCCGACGCCGACGCGACGCTCTCGGTGGTGCGCACGCGCATCGACGAACTGGCCGCGGCGATCGACGAGAGAGCGGAGGAGTAGACGACCGTCGGAGACGGAGCAGACGACCGGCCGGACCGAGCGCTACGGGTGCGCGCCGATCAGCTCTCGGACGCGGGCCACGTGTTCCCCGAAGGCGGGGTCGTCGCGCTCGCGGGGGCGGTCCACGTCGACGTCGACCACCTCGGCGACGCGGCCCGGCTCGGCGGCCATCACGACGATCCGGTCGGCGAGCGTTACGGCCTCCGCGACGTCGTGGGTGACGAACAGGACCGTCTTGCCGGTCGACGCCCAGACGTCGAGCAGCTCCCGCTGGAGCATCTCCCGCGTCTGGGCGTCCACCGCGCCGAACGGCTCGTCCATCAGCAGGAGCGCCGGGTCCACGGCGAGCGCCCGGGCGATGGCGACGCGCTGTTTCATGCCGCCCGAGAGGGACTTCGGATACGACTCCCGGAACTCCGAGAGGCCGACGAGGTCGAGCATCGCGTCGACCCGTCGCACCCGCTCCGACTCGGAGCGGTCGGTCCGTTCGAGCCCGAACCCGATGTTCTCCTCGACCGTGAGCCACGGGAACAGGTGGTACTCCTGGAAGACGACGCCCATGTCCGTCGTCGGGCCGGTGATCCGAGCGCCGCCGAGCCGGATCTCTCCGTCGGTGGCGTCGGTGAGCCCGGCGATGACCCGGAAGAGCGTCGTCTTGCCGCAGCCGGACGGACCGACCAGACAGACGAACTCTCCCTCCTCGACCCCGAAGGAGACGTCGTCGAGCGCGCGGACCGGGTTCCCGTCGTCCGCGTACGTCTTCCCGACGCGGTCGACCTCGACGCCGGAGCGGTGCGCCCCACCGTCGCCGCCGGTCGCCGGACCATCCTCGGTCGCCGGACCGTCCTCGGTCGCCGGACCGTCCTCGGTCGCCGGACCGTCGTTCACGCCCGCCACACTAACACCCTCCGTTGGACCGCGCGGAACGCCACGTCGACGAGGAGGTACATCAGACTCAACACGAGGATGTAGGCGATCACCTTGTCGACGAGGAGGTTGTTGCTGGCGCGGAGGATCTCGCGGCCGACGCCCGGCACGCCGAAGATCTCCGAGGCGACCACGAGCATCCAGCAGCGCCCGAGCCCGGTTCGGATCCCCGTCAGGATCCCCGGGAGCGACGCCGGGAGGACGATCGACCGGACCATGTCCACGTCGCCGCGCACCCCGAGCGTTCGGCCCACGTCGAGTAAGTCCTCGGAGACGCCCTCGACGGCGCCGTACGACGCGTAGTAGTTGATCCAGAACGCGCCGACGGCGATGATGAACGCCGCGCCGGCGTCGTTGATCCCGAACCACGCGATCGCGAAGCCGATCAGCGCGAGCGGCGGGACCGGCCGGAGCGTCCGAACGAGCGGGGCGGTCACGTCGTCGAGGAGGCCGCTCCACGAGAACGCGACGCCGGCGGCCACGCCGAGCCCGGTGCCGACGATCGTGCCGGGGACCCAGTGGCGGACGCTCGACCACAAGGCGGTCGTCATCGTGCCGGATGAGAGCTCCTCGGCGAACGCGTCCCCGACCGCCAGCGGCGAGGGGAGGACGTACGCCGGCTGCGTGAGCGAGGCCGCGTACCAGAGGAGCACGAACCCCACGACCCCGGCGGCGCCGCGGCCGAGGCGTCGCGGGTCGTCCAGGCCGAGCCCGGTCCGCACTTCGGATCCGTCGAACCGGCTGCTGGTGTCAGTCGCCATCAGAGCGAGTCGTAGACCTCGAAGTCGAAGATCGCCTCGTTCGAGGGCTGTTCGTCGATCTGCCCGTTGGTCGCCGCGAACTCCGAGAACACCGGGGTCGCCTCGGCGATCTCACGGGGATCGGTGACGAAGTTCGACAGCGGCGAGTCGAGCGCGCGACGGGCGCGGTCCGCGGGCATCCCGATCCCCGATTCGACGTGCCCGGCGGTCTCGTCCGGACTCTCGACGATGAAGTCGGTGGCGCGGCCGTGCTGCTCGACGAACTGCGCGGCGAGCGGGGAGTCGCGGACCTCGTCGCTCATCATGGTGACCGCCGCGGGCTGACCGGGGAGGATATCCGCGGCCGTCCGAAGCATCGTGACGGACGAGCCCTCCTCGGACGCGATCGTCGGCACCGGCTCCATGATCGAGGTGCCGTCGATCTCGCCGTTGGCGATCGCCTGCCAGACGGCGCTCGCGCCGTTGATCTCGACGATCTCGACGGCGTCGCTCGATTCGGGGTCGACGCCGGTCTCCCGGAGCCAGTAGCGGAGCAGCACGTCGGGGACGCTCCCCTGGGGGAAGGTACCGAAGCGGAACGGCCCGTCGTTCTCCTCGGCCCACGTCGCGAACGCGTCGCCGCCCTCCGCCTCGAAGGTCTCGTGGAACGACTCCTCCGCCATGACCCCCATCGGCTCGCGGATGTTCGCCGCCGTCACCTGCGCGGGGATGTCGCGGTCGATGACGATCATCGCCGGGACGATCCCGAACATTGCGACGTCGATGTCTCCGCCGCCAAACGCCTGCACGATCGCCGGGCCGTCGGTGAACTCCTGCCCGTCGATCTCGGCGTCGATCTCGTCGAAGTACCCCTCGCCCTCCATCACGTACCACTGGAGGTCGGGGTAGATCGGCATGTGCGCGACCGTCAGCTCGTCGAGTCCGCCGCCGCCGAGACAACCCGCGAGCCCGAGCGTCGCGGAACCGCCCGCCGCAGCGAGAAACGACCGACGTGTCGTCGGCGCGTCCGTATCGTACATACTAACCGAACGCCTTCCGGCGCAAACACCCTCGCGTCACCAGCAACGACGGCGCGTTCCGAGGACGGGCATTATGCGACAAATCGTTCTTCTGTGGCCCTGTACTGCTGTTTCAGGGTGTTTCGTCCCAACGCGACCGGTCATAGGAAGACGCAACATTTGCGAGCCTCGACGGCCCGCGGCCCATCCGCCGTCGTTTATGCGTTCGCCCGTCAACCGGGAGGCATGGTCTCGGAGATCTTCGATCCCGACGCGTGGGAGCCGGTCACGGACGAGTTCGACGACATCACCTATCACCGCGGCGTCGACGTGCCGGTCGTCCGGATCGCGTTCGACCGCCCCGAGGTCCGGAACGCGTTCCGGCCCGGTACCGTCGACGAGCTGTACGCCGCGCTCGACCACGCGCGGAAGCAGGCAGACGTCGGCTGCGTGCTCCTCACGGGCAACGGGCCCTCGGAGGAGGACGGCGGCTGGGCGTTCTGCTCCGGCGGCGACCAGTCGGTGCGGGGCGGCTCCGGCTACGAGTACCGCGACGACGACGAGGCGGGCGACGAGGACGACCCGCTCGTCAAGGAGGCGCGGGCCGGGCGGCTCCACATCCTGGAGGTCCAGCGCCTGATCCGGTTCATGCCGAAGCCCGTCGTCGCGGTCGTCCCCGGCTGGGCGGTCGGCGGCGGACACTCGCTGCACGTCGTCTGCGACATGACGCTCGCCAGCGACGAGCACGCGAAGTTCCTCCAGACCGACCCCGACGTGGCCTCCTTCGACGGTGGGTTCGGCTCCGCGTACCTCGCGAAGCAGATCGGCCAGAAGAAGGCCCGCGAGGTGTTCTTCCGCGGGAAGACCTACTCCGCCGAGGAGGCCGCGGACATGGGGATGGTCAACGAGGCGGTCGCGCACGAGGAGCTGGAGTCGGTCGCGCTGGAGTGGGCCGACGAGATGACGAGGAAGTCGCCGACCGCGATGCGGATGTTAAAGTACGCGTTCAACATGACCGACGACGGCATGGTCGGCCAGCAGGTGTTCGCGGGCGAGGCGACCCGCTTGGCGTACATGACCGACGAGGCCCAAGAGGGCAGAGACGCCTTCTTAGAGAAGCGCGAGCCGGAGTTCCGCGACTACCCCTGGCACTACTGAGGGACGCACGGATATCCGGGCGGTCCGGCGGCGACGACGCCGCGGCCGTTTATAAGCCCGAAGCGCCCACCGGGACCCATGGAGAAGGTGACCCTCGGGAGCGCGTTCGCGTCGATCGGCGAGCGCTGGGACCCGCACCTCGCCGGCGAGCTGAACGGGCAGGCCGTGAAGCTCGCGAAGGCGGAGGGCGAGTTCGTCTGGCACGGCCACGCCGACGCCGACGAGCTGTTCCTCGTCACGGAGGGTCGGCTCCGGATCGAGTTCCGCGACGGCGACGACGTGGTCTTGGAGGCGGGCGAGCTGCTCGTCGTCCCCCGCGGGACCGAGCATCGCCCGGTCGCCGAGCCGGAGGCGCACCTCCTGCTGTTCGAGCCGGCCGACACGCGGAACACGGGCGACGTGGAGAGCGAGCTAACCAAGGAAGAATTGGAACGCGTCGAGGACTGAGCGGACGCTGTCGGCCGTTTTAAATCTTTCAACAGCGGTGGGAATCAGACCGGACCGATACCGGTGAGGGATCGGACGATCCTCGGTGCGGTGGCGCGTGCCTCCGAGCGCCCGTATTAGGGCGCGAGGAGCACGCGCGAGGGAGTCGCGGTCGCTCGCGAGCGACCGCGACGAGGGTGGGGAGGCGTGAGGCTGCGGTGCTGTGCGGGGTGGGACTCAAAGGGGCAGTCGCGAGGGCGGCGCAGGCGACGGAAGCACCGCAGGAACGAGCGGAGCGAGTGACGAGGAGCGCAGCGAGCGTGCGCCGCCCTCGCGACTGGGGCTTTGGAGGTGTCCACCACCGATCAGCAGTCACCTATCTATAACCGAGCGGCTGGGGCTGTGGAGGCCTTCACCGCGAACGCGACGGTCGCGATCCGACCGACGCGGGCTCGCCAGAATCGCGCTCGGTCAACGAGATCCGAGTCAGCGGTACCGTGTCAGTGGAATCCGCGGTCGACGTCGTCCTCGTCGATCAGGTCCTCCAGCTCCGACGAGAGCAGCGCCTCGGCCTCGTCGAACGTGTCGGAGAGCTCGTCGAGCTCGTCGGGCCGCCCGTCGAACCGGTAGTCCATCGGGCCGAACGCGGGCGAGTCGATGGCCTCCATCACGTCCTCGAACAGGTGGTCGGGGCTCGTCGGCGCCTCGGCGTGGACCCGCAGCGTCTCGCGCAGCCGCGTCGCCACGTCCTTCGCCTCGTCCTCGTCCTCGGGCGGCGACCGGACCGCGAACCGACCCGCCGACTCCTCGTTCGGGAGGAGCGGGTCGAGCTCGTCGTCGACCTTGCGGGCCACCCGCGCGCCGACGCCGCGGAGGTCGCGGGGGTTCTTCGCGTACGTCTTCAGGTGGTAGACGCCGACGTTCGGGTGACCGAAGTAGAGGTCCTCGCCGAGCCCCTCGCGCCGGGAGCCGGCGACGGCCCGCCAGCCGTCCGGGTCGGTCGAGTCGCTCGCGACGTCCGCGAGGATGTCGTCCCAGTCTCGTACGCGCATGTCGGCGTAATCTTATAAGTAGAGGCGCATGAGCGTGTCGGTCGCGGAGCCCCCGACCCGCCTCGGTCGAGTGTCAGCGCCGGTCAGTCCCGCGCGTGCCGGTACGCCATCCGCGCGAGCAGCGCCGTGCCGGCGACGAGGAAGACGACGGAGAAGGGCGTGACGGCCCCGACCGCGACGTCGACGACTCCCCACAGCACGAGCCCGGCGTACAGCGCGGTCCGGAACCGGTCCGTGTCGAACCCCTCGACCGCGACGCCCCAGACCACGAGCGCCGCGATGTAGCCGTTGACGACCACGTCGCCGAGGGCGGCGAGCCCTTGCGTCTCCAGCCGGGCGAGGCCGCTGACCGCGGACAGCACCGCGAGCGCGAGGACAAAGACGACGACGGCGAGGCGCCCGTAGCGGGAGAGGGTCGAGTCGGTCATATCGGACCGTTCGACTGCGTGGGTATAAATCGGCCGCGGACGGCGTTCGCCCCCCACCGACAGCGTTTTTCGAGCCCGCTCCCGATGACGGCCGTGAACGTTCGGGGGCCGATCCTCTCCGTCGGGGAGACGCGGACGGTGTCGACGTCGTACGGGGACCGAGAGCTCCGAGAGCTTCGGATCCGCCCCGAGCGCGGCGCGGCCGATCCCGTCGACGTGACGCTCTGGGGGAAGTGGACGGAGACCGCCGAGCACGCCGAACCGGGGATGGAGCTCCTGGTGACCGACGCCGACGAGGACGAGTTCGGCGGCGAGGTCGGGTACGCGACCACGGGCGACTCGTGGGTCGTGCTCGAGCCCGACTTCCTCGTCGACGTGACCGGGATCCGCTCGTGGGTGCAGTGCCCGCGGATGTATTATTTAAACAAGCTCTCCGGCATCCCGCTCAACTACCCGGTGGTCAAGGGGACGGTCGTCCACGAGGTGTTCGGCGACCTGCTCCGCGGGATGGACTTGGAGGAATCGGTCGCGGACCGCGTCGAGGAGGCCGGCCTCGAACTCGGGCTGTTGGGGTACGAGCCCGAGGAGGTCGCCGACGAGGTGCGCCGCAACGCGGCCGCCATCGAGGGGTGGCTCGCGCAGGGCACCCTCGCCGACGAGGACACCTGGCGGTCGGAGTTCACCCTCATCTCGCCGACGTTCGGCCTGAAGGGACGTGCCGACGCGCTCCGCCGCGGGACCCCCGTCGAGCTGAAGACCGGGAAGAACACCAAGCGCGAGCCGCGGTTCCACGACAAGATCCAGGCTGCCTGCTACGCCCTCATGCTGGAGGAGCGCGGCGTCGACCCCGACATCGGGACGCTGCTGTACACGAAGAACACCGCGCTCGACCGCAACGAGGCGTCCGGCGACCTGGCGCCCGCCAAGGAGTTCTCCGTGGGGCGGGGCCTGCTGGAGTTCGTCGTCCGCGAGCGCAACGCCCTCGCGGCGATGGAGTGGCGCGCGCTGAACGACCCCGGCGAGCGGCCGACCGTTCCCACGGGGTACGAGGCCGACGCGAAGTGTCGGTACTGCTTCGAGCAGGACACCTGCATGGTCGTCTCCGGCCGACTCGACCAGGAGTCGAAGGCGGGGTCGGTGGGGACACCGGTCCCCGAGCCGGAGCGCGACTACTTCGATCGCTTCTACGTCGCCCTCGAAGAGGAGCGCCGCGAGACGCACGCCGAGTACCGGAAGCTGTGGGAGCAGAGCCCCGCGGAGCGCGCGGCCGACGACCGCGCGCTGATCGACCTCGAACCGGTCTCGCAGACCGAGATCGACGACGCCCGGTGGCGGCTCCGCGCGCGCAAGCCCGACGACGCGGTCTCCAAGCTCCGCGAGGGCGACGTGGCGCTCGCCAGCGACGGCGACCCGGTCGGCGGGCACGCCGAGCTCGGCCGCATCACCGCGCTCGACGGCGACGAAGTGGTCGTCGAGACCGACGAGCCGGTCGAGCTCCGCCGCCTCGACGTCTACCCCTCGGAGATCTCCGTCGACCGCTCGCTCACCGCGCTCCACGACGCGATCTTGAAAGGGAGCGACGCGCGCAAGGACGTGCTGTTCGGACGGCGCGAGCCGGCGTTCCGGGCGGGGAGCGAGCGACCGGCCGGCGCGCCCGGGAGCGACGATCCGGACGCTCCCGACGCCTACATCGACAACAACGCGGCCCAGAACGAGGCCGTCCAACTGGCCGTCGACGCCGAGGACTGCGCGCTCATCCACGGTCCGCCGGGGACCGGCAAGACGTACACCATCGCCCGGACGATCCGCGCGCTGGTCGCCGAGGGGAACCGGGTGCTGCTCTCGGCGTTCACCAACCGCGCGGTCGACAACGCCCTCGAGGCGCTCCGGGATCAGGGCTTTGATGACGTGCTCCGCGTGGGGACGAAAACGGGCGTCCGCGGCGACATGCAGGACGTTCGACTCGTCCAGCGCGGCGACCCGAACGAGAAGGCCGCCGAGCTGCGGGACGCGCCCGTCGTCGCCGCCACCACCGCGGCCTGCGGCTCCCGCGTGCTCCGCGAGTGCGAGTTCGACGTGGCGCTCGTCGACGAGGCCTCCCAGCTCACCGAACCGGGCACCCACGCCGCGATCAACCTCGCGGACCGGTTCGTCCTCGTCGGCGACCACGAGCAGCTCCCGCCCGTGGTCCGCGCCGAGAACGACCTCCAGACGTCGCTCTTCCAGCGCCTCATCGAGGCGTACCCCGACGCGAGCGTCATGCTCGACCGCCAGTACCGGATGAGCCAGCGCATCCAGGCGTTCGCCTCGGCGGAGTTCTACGGCGGCGCGCTCCGCCCGGCGACCCCCGAGGTGGCGGGCCAGACCCTCCGCGGCCTCGGCGTCGACTCGGCCGACCTCCCCGACGGACTCGCCGGCGGCGTCGACTTCGTCGACCCGGACGGGACCCGCGACGGCAACCGGAACGTCCGGGAGGCGGCACGCGTCGCGGCGATCGTCGACGCCTACCTCGCCGCGGGCGTCGACCCCGACGACGTCGGCGTCATCGCCCCCTTCCGCGCGCAGGTCGCGGAGATCGGCCGGCGGACTCCGGTCACGGTCGACACCGTCGACCGGTTCCAGGGCTCCTCGAAGGAGGTGATCGTCGTCTCGCTGGTCGCGACCGGCGACCTCGACGGCCCGATCTTCGAGGACCACCGCCGGATGAACGTGGCGCTCACGCGGGCGAAAAAGCAGCTGACCCTCGTCGGCGACGCCGACGCGCTCGGCTCGGATCCCTTCTACGAGCGCATGCTGGCGTGGGCGCGGCGGTGAGGCGGCCGTTGGCCCGTTCGTTTGCTACGAGACTACTCACCGCTCGTGTCCGGCTACTCCTCGCTCGTTCCGGGCTCCGCCTCGGTGACGATTCCCGGCTCCTTGCTCGCGATGACGACGATCCGGTCGGTGAGGTCCTCGATCGTGTTCGCGAGCTCGTCCAAGAGGATCGCGAGCTCCCGGTAGACGAGCGGCTGGTCGACGTCCTCGTCGGCGAAGGCGGTCGCGATGGCGTCGTTGCGGAGCTCGTCGCACTCGCTTTCGAGCTCGCGGATCGACTCGATGCCCGTCGTGAGCGTCTCGGCCGCGTCGCTGCGCGCGAGGCCGCGGACGAACCGCTCGACCACGTCGCCGAGGATCGCGACCATCTCGACGATGCGGGTGGCCATCTCGCGCATGTCGCGGAAGGGGTCGGCGTCGGCGTCGGGCCGCATCATGACCACTTCTTGGACGATCCGCTCGGTGTGGTTCGCCACCACGTCGAGCTCCTTGTAGAAGTCGAGCAGCGCGGACTCGTTGAAGTTGATCCGCGTGTTCAAGAGCCCGATGTCGTCCGGGCCGGCGTTAGTGATGATCCCCGTGATCTCTCGGACCAGCTCGTCGCACTCGCTCTCGATCGCGGCGATCTCGTCGACCGTCTCGCGGTAGGGGCCGCCCTCTGCGTACTCGTCGAGGGCCCGCGGGAGCAGGGCGACGCAGTCGTCGATCCGGTCGAGGTACGTCCCGGTGCGCGCCTCCAACCGCTGCCCGAAGTCGGCGTCGGTGGACATGTCTCGACCCACGCGCGTCGGGAGTAAAGAGGTTCGCTCGCGTCTCGTCGATCGTGAGGGTTTCGCCGCCCCGTCGCCGGAAGATCGCCGCCCGCGGTCCGCTTACAGCGCGTCGACCGCGTCGAGCGCCGCGTCGATGTCCGGGACGTCGAACCACTCGCGCCCGGTGTAGGCGTTCGTCCCGGCCGCGTACAGCTCGGAGACCGCGTCGACGACCGCCGAGGGCAGCGGGTCCGGGTCGCGCTCGCACAGCTCGCGCCAGTCGTCGATGTCGCGCTCGGCGACCGCCGCCCTCGCCTCCTTCACGGCCGCGACCCACGCGGGGTCGTTCGCCTTGTACCACTGCCGGACGACCTCCTTCGAGATCCCGCGGCCGCCGTAGGAGAACCGGTTCTCGTCGAACGTACCGACCACGTCGGCGACGCGGAGCTCGCCGTCGGCGTAGAGGCACTCGATCTTCCCGTCCTCGTGGGCGAACCCGACGGCCTCGGCACGCTCGGTGACCACGCGGTTCACCTCCAGCGCGAGCGACTCGAGGGCGTCGACGTCGGCGGCGCCCGCGATGCGGTCGGCCTCGTCGCGGGTCAGGTAGCGGTCCTGCTCCTCGTACTTCGTGGAGAACTCGACGACCGGCTCCGGGAGGTCGACGGGCTCGTCGGGCCACTCGTCGGCGGCGACGCCGGAGTCCGCGTCGAGACCGAAGTCGGCGGGGTCCGCGCGCCGGCGGAGGCTGGAGCCGACCGGAACCCGGTTCCGGAAGACGACCTCCAGCGGGACGAGGTAGTTGTCCCCGCCCGCGGCGTGGAACGCGTCGTAGTCGTAGCCGGTCTCCGGCCCCTCGTACGGCAGGTCGGGGACCTGCGTCAGGTCGATCGCCATCTCCGTCGGCGGGGCGGTCGCGTCGGCGAGGGAGACGGTCTCGCCCGTGCCAGCGTCTGCGACCCCGCGATAATGGGTCGGCACGCCCTCGTCTTCCAGCAGCTCGAAGTTGAACGCGCCCATCGCACAGAGGCTCGCGCCCTTCCGCGGGATCGCGTCGGGCATCTGCCCCCAGTCGAACACCGAGTACGCGTCCGTGAAGACGAACCGACCGCGGCCGAGCGAGTCGGCGGTCGCGGGCTCGTCGACGCGGAACTCCTTGACGCTCGTCATACCTCATCCGGCGACCGCCTCCCCCATGAACCTTTCACTTACGTGGTCACCTCTCGCGCTCGACTCGGCCGATGATCCATGAATGTGGTATAAATTGGTGTCGGGCCGCCCCCGCGAGCGCGTCGGAAAGACCGCACCTTCACGAGCGCATCGAAAGGACCACACCCGTCGCGGGCGCATCGCCGCCCATGCACGAGGCGCGCGAGGTCGTCGTCCTCCGGTACGGCCACCGGCCCGGACGCGACGACCGCATGACGACGCACGTCGGGCTCACGGCCCGAGCGCTCGGGGCGGACCGGGTGATCTTTCCCGACAACGCCGGCCAGTCCGCGGAGACGGTGCGGGACATCACCGACCGGTTCGGCGGCCCCTTCGGCGTCGAGCTCCGCGAGGACCAGAAGGCGATCGTCCGGGACTTCGAGGGCGTCGTGGTCCACCTCACGATGTACGGCGAGCGGGTGCAGGACGTCGAAGAGGAGGTCCGCGAGGCGGTCGGGCTCTCGGACGGGGGAGCGGATGCGAACGCGGCGGGCGGACCGACCGCGCCCCGTAACCTCCTCGTCGTCGTCGGCGGCGAGAAGGTGCCGTGGGCGCTGTACGAGCGCGCCGACTTCAACGTGGGCGTGACGAACCAGCCGCACTCCGAGGTCGCCGGGCTCGCGGTGTTCTTAGACCGCCTCTTCGAGGGCGCGGAACTGGAGCGCGAGTGGGTCGACGCCGACCGAGAGGTGATCCCGGAGCCGACCGGAAAGACGGTCGTCGACGCCGACGAGGGCGACGACGGGTCGGACTGAGGACGGCTGTTTCGTCGCCGCCGATCACCCCTCCTCGCCGTCGATCACTCCTCGTCGCCGTCGATCACTCCTCGGCAGCACCCTCCATACCCGTCCCGTCGTCGACGACCTCGGGCGTCCCGCTCAAGATGCCGCGCAGCCCCGTCATCGGCTCGCCGACCTGGACACCGTCGGCGGTGATGCGGAACTCCCGAATCGTCCGCTCGAAGTCGCTCGTCCGCTTTTTCAACACGCCGATCGCCTTTCGCATCTCGCCGTGCACCTCCAGGTGCCGGAGGAACACGATGTTGTCGGCGAGGTAGCTGATGTTGTCCACCGTCGCCTGGAACTCGCCGGTGATGTCGCGCGTCTCTTCGATGAACAGCGCCGTCACGCCCGTGTTCTTGAGGTAGCGGCCCAGCGCGTGCATCTGCTGGAGCGTCGTCCCCTCCTCGCCGCGGAGCGTGAGGCGGTACCCGGCGATCCCGTCGGCCATCACGATCGTCGCACCGCGCTCCTCGACCTCCTTCATGAACCGCGTGCTCAGCCGCAACCTCCGGAACAAGATGAACCTCATCTCGGGGGACGCGGAGCTGCTGCGGCGGGAGGTCGACGACGAGGAGCTGCGAGCGGTCCCTCGGCGTGATCACCGAGACCACGGAGGACCTGACCGGGATCGCAACCGCGGTCCAGAAGCTCGACCGCACGCCGTCGCCTCCGTCGCCCGCAGAGGCCCCCGTCGAGCTCCGCGACCGCCTGACCGAACTGCGGTCGCGGGTGAAAGACCGGTTCCCCGAGGCGACGGTCGAGCTCGCGATGCCGCCCGAAGACCCGCTCGAGACGACGGTCGTCGGGCTGATGGCCGCGATCGAGGAGGGCGTGGAGAACGCCGCCAAGCACAACGACGGACCGAACCCGTCGGTCGAGATCCGCGTCGAACGCGAGTCGGCCGAGTGGATCGCGGTCGAGATCGCCGACGACGGGCCCGGCATTCCGGACCACGAGACGCGCGTGCTCGGCCGGGGCGAGACGTCGCTGACCCACGCGGACCGGCTGGGGATCTGGCTGATCTTCTGGGTCGTGAGCAAGGCCGGCGGGGAGTTCTCGATCGAGTCGTCGAGCGCGGGCACCACCCTCCGGCTGTCGGTGCCCGCGCATCTGTGAGAGCCGCCGGTGCGACGGCGATCCCGCGATTCGGTGGCCCGCGGAGAGCCGTTTAAAACGACCGCTTCGACCGCAACAGCGCCAGACGGAACCGCGCCTCCTGGCGGCTCGTCCCGCGCACGCGGCCCGTCTCGGTGTCCGCCATCGAGACGGTCGACAGCCGGTCGAGCAGGGGCGGCCAGTCGGCGGCGCCCGCCGCATCGCCCGCGAACGCGATCGCGTTTCCGAGCCCGTCGCGCTCGGCGCTCCCGCTGCGCGCGACCGCGGCGTCCGCGTCGCGGCGACCGCCGCCGACGTAGAGGCGTTCGCCGAGGGCGGCGGGGACCCACGCCGGCAGCAGGAGCAGCCACAGGAGGACGCCGGCGGCCGTGTACGCCCACGGAGGGATCCGGTTCTCCTCGGGTTCGTACCCGTGGATCCGGTTCACGCGACGGTCGGCCGCCGTCCGCTCGGCGCGCCGACCGACGAGCAGCGTCGCCAACAGCGCGACCGTCTCGACGAGCGCCAGCGCCGGCAGCAGGGCGGTCGTGACCGCCGCCTCCCGGGTTCGAAGCCGGACGAGCGCGTGGCGGAGCGCGGCGTCGCGGTCGGCCGCCGGGAGCGAGAGCAGCCGCGTCGAGACGACCAGCCGCGGGCCCCGGTAGCCGTCGGCGACGGCGACGTTGGCCGCGTCGGAGCGGACGACGGTCGCCGCGGGGGCATCGACGCCGACGCTCTCGGCGAGGGTCGCGACGCGGTCGGCGACGAAGCCGGCCGGGCGGTCGTCCAGTTCGGCGTCAGGAAGCCGGTCGACCCGGCGGTCGACGAGGACCGGGCCGGCCAGCGCCGATCCGCCGAGACCGAGGACGGCCGCGGCGAGCGAGGCGGCGACCGTCGGGGGGACCCCGCCGAGCGCGGCGGGACCGATCAGCCCGAGCCCGGCGGGCCCGAGGAGGAGGGCGGCGGGGACCAGCGGGACGGCCGCGAGCAGCACCGGGACGGCCGCGAGCGCGACGGCGCCGACCGCCCGCCGGAGGCGAACGCGGGCGCTCGGGCCGCCGGGAGAACGGCCGTCAGGATCGTCGGAAGGCGAGCCGTCGGGAGGCGAATCGCCGGAAGGCGAACCGTCGGAAAGAGCGCCTCTGGAAGGCGAACTCCCCGAGGAGGAGCTCCCGGTAGACGTAGACGAACCGTCGGACCCCTCGGCGCGCGGACCGTCGGACTCGCTCATTACGCACGGGTGGTCCGAGGGGCGGCGTAAAGCTCTGCCGGAGCCGCTGGCGACCGGGTCCGCGACCGCGCCGGCGGTGGCCCTTTCGGAGCTTTTAACCCGATTCCACCACCAATTTCGGGTAATGGCTTTTGAGGATCTACTGAACGACCCCGTCATCCAGAAGTACCTCCACGAGCTGGTGGGGCCGACGGGGATGCCGGTCGCGGCCGCGCCGCCCGACGGCGAAGTCACCGACGAGGAGCTGGCGGAGGCGCTCGGGTTGGAGCTCAACGACGTCCGACGCGCGCTGTTCATCCTGTACGAGAACGACCTCGCCACGTACCGACGGGTGCGCGACGAGGACTCGGGGTGGCTCACGTACCTCTGGACGTTCCACTACGACAACATCCCGGAGAACCTCGAAGAAGAGATGTACCGCCTGCTGGACGCGTTGGAGGAACGCGAGGAGTACGAGCGCACCCACGAGTTCTACCTCTGTGAGGTGTGTTCGATCCGCTTCGAGTTCGGCGAGGCGATGGACTTCGGCTTCGAGTGCCCCGAGTGCGGCTCGCCGCTCGACGCGATGGAAAACGACCGGCTCCGCGAGGCGATGGGCCGGCGCGTCGAGGAGCTCCGAGACGAACTCAACGTGGACGTGACGGGCTGATGGTCGTCCTCGCAACCAAGTGTTACGTCGAGGGGGACGCCCGAGACCGCGCGCTGGACGGTATGGGCTCGCTCGTCGCCAACGACGTCGGCGAACTGAGCGTGGAGTGGCAGGTCGGCGTCCGCGACGACGGCTTCGTCCAGGTGGACGTCACCGGCGAGGACGCCGCGGTGGCCCGGAACGTGCTCGCGGAGACGTGGGGCGAGATCGTCGCGCACGACGACGGGCTGGAGGCGGGCGAGGAGTACGTCGGCACCCTGGAGTCGTGGGACGACGACGGGTTCGTGGTCGACGCGGGCGTCGACGTGCGGATCCCCGCCGACGAGATCGGACTCGGCAGGGGGTCGCCGGCGCAGGTGGTCGAACGGTTCGGACTGGTCCAGCACCTCCCGCTGCGGTTCCGATACGGCGGCGACGTCGGCGACCCGGAGGCGGAGCCGAGCCGCCTCGCGGACGCCGAGCGCGACCGCCTGTACGACTGGCAGCGCGGGAACGGCCGGGTCAACGTCAACTCGGCGACCCGCGGCGAGGTGCGCGCGACGGTGAACCGGGCGGGCCACGCGCAGGACATCGTCACGGTCGAGCGCCTCGGCCTCCTCGAACAGAGCATCGTCTGCACCGAGAACACCGACCCGCCGGGACTGCTCGCCGCGATCGGTTCGTACCTCCCGGCGGAGATGCGCTGTATCGTCTGAGCCCGTGAACCGACGCTTCGCCCTCGCGGTCGCCGTCGTCGCCCTGTTGGCCGTCAGCGCCGGCTGTCTCACCTACCTCAACGAGGGGGGCGAGGTCGCGAACGAGACCCTGGACGCGGAGCCGCCGAGCGAGTACGAGTTCGACACCGACCGCGACGCCGCGTTCACCCTCTCGACCGGGAACCAGTACACGGCGGTGTACGACGTCTCGGAGGTCGAGGAACTCAGACTGTACCGGCAGACGCCGTACACCGGCGACCAGCCGCTGGAGTTCGAGGCGTTCCGGTACCGGACCGCCGACGGCGAGGTGCTCAACGGCAGCGAGTTCCGCGCCCGCGGCGGCGAGGTCGACCGGACCCCCGACGAGACGTGGGTCCGCTTCCCGGAGGGGATGGGCGACGGGCAGGTCGCCTTCTCCGCGTCGGGGTCGCCCCGACGGTTCACCACGCTGGCGTACGTCGACGGGTCGTACGCGGTGACGCTCCCGCCCGGGTTCAGCACCGACTTCCCGGTCGTGGGCCACGTCTCCCCGCGCGACCACGAGATCGAAACCGTCGACGGCCGCGACCGGATCACCTGGGAGTCGGTCGAGGGCGGGTCGGTCGTGGTCCAGTCGTACCGCGAGACCGACCTGCTCGTCTTCGGCGTGATCCTCGCCGTCGCGCTCGTCGCGGCGGCCGTCGGGACCGCGTACTTCCGGCGGCAGCTGGAGGAGCTCCGGGAGCAGCGCCGGGAGATGGGACTGGGCGTGTACGACGACGACGAGTAGCGGGTCGTCGGATCGCTCCGGCGGCGCCCCGTCGTCGGGTCGCCGCCCGCCGAGTGCGCGGACGGCCGCGACCGAACGCGGACCCTTTTGAGTGCGCGTCGCCTTGACGGCGGTATGAATGCCGCCGTCGTCACCGTCGGGGACGAGCTCCTCGTCGGTGACACCGAGAACACGAACGCGACGTGGCTCTGCGACCGGCTCGACGAGCGCGGCGTCGTCGTCCGTCGGGTGACCGTCGTCCCCGACGAGGTCGGCGAGATCGCGCGCATAGTCAACGAGTACCACGCCGAGTACGACGCGGTTGTCGTCACCGGTGGGCTCGGGCCGACCCACGACGACGTGACGATGGCCGGGGTCGCGGCGGCCTTCGGCCGGGAGCTCGAGAAGAACGAGGAGGCCGCGGCGTGGCTCGCCGAGCGCGGGTACAGCGCCGACGACCTCGCCGCGGAGACGACGCACCTGCCGGCGGACTGTCGACCGCTCGCCAACGAGCGCGGCGTCGCGCCGGGCGCGGTCGTCGAGTCGGCCTACGTCCTGCCCGGCGTCCCGACGGAGATGAAGGCGATGTTCGGGTCGGTCGCCGACGAGTTCGAGGGGACGCCGACGCACACCGTCACGGTCGACGTCGACGAGCCGGAGAGCGCCCTCTTGGACCGGTTCACGGAGCTGCAGGAGCGGT
This sequence comes from Halorubrum sp., assembly GCF_046498025.1. Taxonomy (NCBI): domain Archaea; kingdom Methanobacteriati; phylum Methanobacteriota; class Halobacteria; order Halobacteriales; family Haloferacaceae; genus Halorubrum; species Halorubrum sp. The sequence goes on along the minus strand of NZ_JAWOBM010000058.1, from coordinate 12,351 downwards.
TCGACGTGAGCGTCGGCTCCTACCCCGGCGAGAGCGTCCGGGTGAAGATCACGGCGACGACTGCGGCGGAGGCCGAGCGCGCCGCCGAGTGGGTGCGGGAGCGGTCGACGCTCGTCGAGTCGGACTGACCGGACCGGCCGGTGACGGAGCGGCGCTGGCGTCGGGAGGAGCAGCGCCGGAAGACCGGGGTCGCGAAGAGAAGACGGGAGAGACGGTGCCGGACGCGACCGCGGGGCTACCGGTAGAGGTACGCGAGCCACACGGCGGTGACGGCGAGGCTCACGAGGAGCACGGCGGTCGCGGTCGCGTCGATCGGGAGCGGCTCGGTCACGGCGGCTTCGAGGAGCATGGGTGGCGATTGCTCCGGGGTCGTCTTAAGTATTGGACTTCCGGACCAGCGCGGCGGCCGAGACGCGGCCCATTAAGAGTCCGCCGCCGTAGATCGGACCATGCACGTCGGCTTCGTGATGAACCCGGTGGCCGGGATGGGCGGTCGCGTCGGACTCAAGGGCACCGACGGGAAGGTCGCGGAGGCGGTCGCGCGCGGCGCGGAGCCGCGAGCGCCCGACCGCGCGCGAAGAGCGCTCGATCGACTCGCGACGGTCGCGCCGGAGGCGACCGTCTCGACCGCGGCCGATCCGATGGGGGAGCGGCTGGTGCGGGCGGCCGGCTTCGAGCCGGCTCGGGTCGTCGACCCGTTCGGCGACGAGGGGACCGCTACCGGCGATCCGCCGGGTCCCACGGAGACGACCGCCGCCCACACCGCGCGCGTCGTGAAGGCATTCGTCGGGAGCGGCGGGGACGACAGGGAGGTTGAGAGCGGCGGCGTCGACGACGCGGACGCCGGTCCGGTCGACCTCGTCCTCTTCGTCGGCGGCGACGGGACCGCGAGCGACGTGGCGGCGGCGCTGGAGGCGGCGGGCAGCGAGGTCCCGATGCTCGGCGTGCCCGCCGGAGTGAAGGTGTACTCCTCCGTGTTCGCGGTCTCGCCGGTGGACGCGGCCGAGGTCGCGGCGGCGTTCTCGCGGACGGAGCGCCGCGAGGTGATGGACATCGACGAGGACGCGTACCGAGAGGGGGCGGTCCACCCGGAGCTCCGGGCGGTCGCGCACGTCCCCGTCGCCGACGACCTCCAGTCGTCGAAACAGACCGCGAGCGGGACCGTGGAGTCGCTCGCGGAGGGGGTGGCCGACGACATCCGCGAGCGCGACGGGGAGGGCGTCGCCTTCGTGCTCGGGCCGGGGTCGACCGTCGGCGCGATCAAGGCCGAACTGGGCTTCGAGCCGTCGCCCATCGGCGTCGACGTGTGGCGCGACGGCGAGGTGGTCGTCCGGGACGGAACGGAGCGGGAGATCCTCGACGCGCTCGGCGAGGAGAACGTGATCGTCGTCTCGCCGATCGGCGGGCAGGGGTTCGTCTTCGGCCGCGGGAACCCGCAGCTGTCGCCGGCGGTGATCCGGCGCTGCGACCTGCGGATCGTCGCCTCGCGGGCGAAGCTCGACGACGTGCGCGCGCTGCGCGTCGACACCGACGACCCCGAACTCGACGACGAGCTCGCGGGGTGGGTCCGGGTTCGCGTCGGGAAGTTCGAGACGCGGATGATGAAGATCGTGTGAGGGACGGCGTAACCGCGACCGTTGACCGGGGTTCTGGCGACGTTTCGGGTGCACTGAACTGCGGCGGCGCGCTCCGGGAGTTCCTCGACGAGCTGTTCGCGGACTATCCGGGGCTCCAGGACATGCTCGTCGCCGAGACCGAGGCCGACGCGACCCACAGCGGCTGGGCGCCGACGCCGGAGGAGCTTCCGGGCACGTGGCGGAAGAACCCCGTCGGCGAGCAGACGATCGCGTACGCTCGCATCCTCGTGAACGGCCGCTTCAACGAGAACGAGAAGGGCTGCGACACGAAGTTGGAAGAGGGCGACCGCGTCGCCCTGGTCTACCCGTTCGTGTTCTGTTGCTAGGCGGTTTATCAGTCGAACCGACTGCTATCGCGCCCGAATTGCTCGCCGCAGGCATGCGGGGGAAGGGATTCGAACCTCACTCACTCCGCTCGCTGCGCTCGCTTCGTTCCCTGCTTCGAATCCCTGCCGATTCGGAAGCCTGCGGCTCGCGAATTGCTCGCCGCAGGCATGCGGGGGAAGGGATTCGAACCACAGTCGGACGTGCTCGCTTCGCTGCGCGCGACTTCCTTGATTCGAATCCCTTCCAGTCCCAGACGCGGCGCTCACGGTGTGTGAGCGCCGCGATATGCGGGGGAAGGGATTCGAACCCTCGAACCTCTACAGGAGCGGATCTTAAGTCCGCCGCTTTTGGCCAGGCTCAGCCACCCCCGCGCGGCTCTCGGTTCCGGCGGCGGGGTGAAACCCCTTTCGGATGGTCGCCGTCGCCGGGCGGACAGTCCGACCGCCTCGGTCCCGCTTACCAGTCGACGGAGAGCGTCCCGTCCCCGTGCGGGTTCGGCGCGATCTCCTCGTCGGTGCGCCGGTCGACGACGTGGATGACCCCCTTGTCCTTTTTCGCGGGACAGACCTCGGCGGCGCGGACGTTCTCCTCCAGTTCGTCCTCGCCGATGTAGTACGACCGGGGCTTCGCCATGCCGCTCTGTACGTCCATCACCCAGTTGTCGCCGACCTCGGCGCACTTCCCGGCCCCGAAGCACTTGTTCGCCTCGAAGACGATCTTGTACGGCTTCTCCTCGATCGGCGGCCCCTCGCCGCCGATGTCGCTCGCGCGCAACACCTCGTCGCCGGCGTCCGCCTCGTCGCTCATGAATACCCATCGGCGGCCGCCGGACTTTCGTCTGTCGGTCGTTCCCGGTGAGTGCGGTCCTCCCGGCGACGGCGGTCCCTCTCTGCGACGCGGGACGCCTCGCCGACTCGGGAGCCCTCCCCTCGCCGCCGACTACTCCTCGACGTGCTCGGCGAGCAGCCGCTCCGCGTGCTCGGCCGAGTCGGCGAGCTCCCACCGCACCTTGGCCGCGTCTCCGTACGCCAGCGCCTCCTTGAGCTCGTCGCGGAGCACCCCCGTGCCGAACCCGACCGTGTCGCCGTCGGCGTCGCCCAACTCGTACAGCGCGTAGCGGCTCGGCGCGCTCCCGACCGTCGAGCGGTCGAGGTCTCGCCAGGGCTTCGCCAGGCTCATCGGTGCGCGTCGAGCCCGCCCTCGGGCCTCTCGACGATCTCGAAGCTCCCCTCGGTCCAGCCGTCCTCGACGAAGACGAACACGCGCCCGCCGGCGATCTCGGGGTCGGCGACCACTTCGTTGCGCTGCCCGGTCCGACCGACGATCACGCCGGGGAACACCTCGTCGCGCTCGCCATCCTCGACGATGACGCGGCCGACGCCGGAGTCCTCCAGGATCTCGTCGTCGGTGTTGTAGTCGTTGACGTACGTCATCACGCCCTCGGTCTCGGTCGGGTCGGTGACGAGCACGTGCGTCTCCTTCCCGGGGCCGGCGGTGATCGATCCCTCGACCGGGTCCGGAACGCCGCGGTAGAGCGTGGTCCGACCGTCGAGGTACTCGACGACGACCCCCTCCTCGCGGAGGTCGACCCCGATCGACGTCGGCGGGACGTCGCTGCGTGAAGGCGCTGACATACGTGTCGCTCGGGTCGCCCCCCTCAAAAGGGGCGCGCTCGACGGCGGTCCGCGCGACCGCGGTCGCCGCCGCCCGTCGCGGGACCGAGAGACTCGCCGTGATCGCTACCTCTTTGTCCGCGCTCGCGAGCCCTGAGTGCATGGAGGGACGCGCCGCGGCGCTCGGCGCCGGCACCGTGTTGAACGCGCTCGCGACGGGCACCGGCGCGGCCTTCGGCATCGACGTCGAAACGCGGGCGAGCGTGTCGCTCGACCCGACCGCCGGGGGCGTCGACGGGACGATCGCCGAGGACCTCGACGCGGACACCGCCCTGATCGAGCGCTGCGTCGCGCTCGCGACCGAGCGATGGGGCGACGGCCAGGGCGGCACCGTCCGGACCGACAGCGACGTGCCTCTCGCGGCCGGACTGAAGAGCTCCAGCGCGGCCGCCAACGCGACCGTGCTCGCGACCTGTGACGCGCTCGGGCTGACGGTGGGGGACGCGGCCGACGACCCCGATCTCGACGGTGACGCCGCGGTCTCGACCGTCGACGTCACCCGTCTGGAGGCCTGCCGACTCGGCGTGCGGGCTGCTCGCGAGGCGGGCGTGACGGTCACGGGCGCGTTCGACGACGCGACAGCCTCGATGCTCGGGGGCGTGACCGTCACCGACAACGGCGCCGACGAACTGCGGTCGCGCGAGACCGTCGACTGGGACGTCCTCGTGTGGACGCCGCCCGAGCGCGCCTACAGCGCGGACGCGGACGTGGCCCGCTGCGAGGCGGTCGCGCCCATGGCGGACTTGGTGGCCGACCTCGCGCTGGACGGCCGGTACGCCGAGGCGATGACCGTCAACGGGCTCGCCTTCTCGGCCGCGCTCGGGTTCGACGCCGACCCCGCGGTCGAGGCGATGCCCGACGCGACCGGCGTGTCGCTGTCGGGCACCGGTCCGAGCGTCGTCGCCGTCGCGGACCCGACCGACCCCGAGACCGACCTCGACGCGGTCGCCGACGCGTGGGACGAGCGGCCCGGAACGCTGCGACGAACGACCACCAGAAACGACGGCGCGACCGTCGACCGATCATGACCCACCAATGAGTGACACACCGAACGCGGAGGACCGAAGCCTCGACGAACTGCGACGCGAGATCGAAGACATCGACCGGGAGATCGTCGAACTGATAGCCCGCCGGACGTACGTCGCCGACACCGTGGCGGCCGTGAAGGAGGAGCGCGATCTCCCGACGACCGACGAGGGCCAAGAGGAGCGGGTGATGGAGCGCGCCGGCGAGAACGCCGAGCGCTTCGACGTCGACGCCAACCTCGTGAAGGCGATCTTCCGGTTGCTGATCGAGCTGAACAAGGTGGAACAAAGACAAAACCGGTGAACCGCAAGACAGCGCGGTGATGGTGGTTCTTGCAGAAAGTCATTTAAATAGGGTATAAGTCAACGAGACCCATATACAACATAACTGAATGTTCGGATTTGTTGAACACCCTCGGGAAGTGACAGGTGGTGCGTGCTGAATATAGAGGATGGATGCAGCACGGTGTTCGAATTCGTTCCGTCCTCGACGACCGAATCAGCTGTGCTACTCGAAGTAATAATTAGCCGACATATTAATGACTGAGGAGATCACCTATACTCACCATGTCAAGGCACCGTTCGTCAATTTTCGATGTGTCTTTTATCGATCAACAGCAGGTCGTCAGCGAGTGGCTCGCCGAAGAGCAGAGCAAACCGTCGGCGCCGAAGTTCGATATCGAAACCGACGACCAAAGGCACGAGGTCGAGGCCAAAATCCTCGCTCACAAGCCCGGCGTCGCCCGAAATCTGCTCAGCTTGAATCTCAGTTGGATCCGCTGTCGTCTCAGTGAGCGCGCCTTGCGGGACGTCTATACGATCTGGGGAGACCCCGAGGAACGGGACACGGTCGAAGCCGCAGTCAACCGCATCCGTGCGGGCGGATCGTCTCCCCACCCGAGTTCCCTGGACCGCATCACCGGCCTCGCTGAGAACGCGCCCGACGACTGGGGAACGCTGATAATCGTTCATCACCACCACTCTTGGAGGCGTGGCACTCCCGCGCTGATCGACGGAAACCACCGTGCTACCGCGGCTATCCTGAGAGCCGAAGAACAGGGGCAGTATGAGCCTCGTCAGGCCTACGTAGGGTACAGCGGTCCGTCGAAGGTGAGCGATATTCGACGGTGGTTGCACGCGTCCCTCCGAACGTTGTGAGAGCCGGCATAGCAGGCGGTCATTTCCGTAACCGCTCGCGTCGTGACGACCGTTTCGACGCCTCCGAAGTCTGCGTTGACGGTGCCTGCGTCGTCAGTTTCACGCCGACTTGCGGCGTGAATTTCTCATACTGACCGGTCCGATTCTCCATGGTTCAGAGAGGAGCGAATACGAGATGCGCGCGCTGTATTCAGCACTCACCGGATTGGCCTCTCAAGAAGCTCGACGCAACTCGGCTCAAGCAACCGCTCAATCCACCGATTGCGGCGACCCCGCTCATCGCGAGGAGGTGACAACGACTAATGGTACCGTGTGGCAAGCCGCGTGCGCCACCGTGTGGTCTCCGTGAACTCATGATTAGGTCTTGAAAGCGAGAATATTATATAACCTTTCTTATGCGATCGCGCACCGTCGTGTTTGGCCGACTGAGCCCGATTTAAAAAAGCGGGTCTGTTGAAATCCCATTCTTCAGATAGATTTTCATCTGAAACAGCCGCTCACTGAAGACTGCGAATCTATCGTCCCGAAGGTTCTATTATCCAACCAATCAGAGTAGTAGATATGGACACCAGCCCCTCCACTGAGAGCATGTTCGGTATGCTCGTGTACTTCCTCTTTTTATTTGTAGCAGTGTTTCTCGGCCCACTCGAAGCAGTACTGGGTTTGGGACTGTATTGGCTATTCAGAGACGACGAGGAACAGAGACAGACACCAAGTTGATCCTCGTTACCCGTTCCACTAGTTCTGGATGATCCCCTGTATTGAGCGATCCGTGGTTCACCCGTATTGACCACGATCGGGTCAGGATATATCAAATGTAGAGGATTTCAACAAAGCCAAAAAAGCGTAACTTCCCGTCAGTTTTAGCTGTCGATACCTGCCACCGAGCGGTCGCTCCTCTCGGTAGCGGTGCCTCTTTTCAGTTGCACTGGCTCGAGGACAGCGGGCATTACCCGCTCTGGGACGTGCCCGACGAGACGACCGACCTCATACTCACGAGCACCGCGACCGACGACTGAGTACGCCCGTCCGGAGGAGAGCAGCGAGAGAGTGGTCGGGCGAACTCGACCGGTTTCCCCGTCGATCGCTCGTTTCGACAGCGAAGACAGTTCGGCTTTTGGGACTTTCTTCTACAAAACATGATGTGAATTTTTATTATGCTAACTTATAACAAGGTCGTATGGGACGTGATAATTCCCCCGAGAGGTCGGACGACTCGGCAGCGGACCCGACGGACGGCGTCACAACGACAAAACGGACGTTCCTCCAGGGTGCGGGCGTCACGCTGGGTGCGGGGATGGTTCCGGTCGGGACCGGTCGCGCGTCGGTGACGTCGTCGAACGCGACCGATTTCGCCGCAGTCGACGAATCGAGCGGCGGGATGGTCTCGAGCGTCCATCCGCAGGCGACGGAAGCGGGCGTGGAGATCCTCGAGAGCGGGGGGAACGCGGTCGACGCGGCGGTCGCCGTCCAGTTCGCGCTCAACGTCGTTCAGCCCCACTCGTCGGGGATCGGTGGCGGTGGGTTCATACTCGTCTACAGCGCCGAGGAGGACGAGATCATCGCGATCGACAACCGAGAGCGGGCGCCCCTGGGCGCCCGACCGGACATGTTTCTGGACAACCAGGGCGAAGAGGTGCCGTTCCTGGCGCGGCACACGAACGGCAAGGCGGTCGGCGTTCCCGGGACGCTGAAGGCCGCCGACGTGGCCGTCAAGCGGTTCGGCCGGACGGAGCTCAGCGAACTCATCCAGCCGGCGATCGAGTTGGCCGCGTCCGACGGACGGACGGTTACCGTCGACGAGTTCCTGGCGAGTTCGATCGCGGACAACGTCGAGGACGGCGCCCTCACTCCGGCCGCCCAGCAGGTGTTCGCGCCGTACCGCGAGCCCCTGGAGGAGGGCGACGAACTCGTCCAACCGGATCTCGCCGACACCCTCCGTACCATCCGTGACGAGGGCATCGGTCCGTTTTATAAAGGGGAGATCGCGGAAGACATCGCCGACACGGTCCAGGGCGCGGCGCGCTACCGCCGGACCGGCGGGAGCATGACCGTCGACGACCTCGGCCGATACAACGTCGAGATCACTCGGCCGACGTACCAGACCTACGACGGTGACGCACACGAGATCACCGTCCGGACGATGCGTTCGCCGACCTCCGGCGGCTACGTCATCGCACAGATCCTCGCGCTCCTGGAACCGTTCAACCTGGCGCAGTACGACCGACGGTCGTTCGACGTGTACCACCGGCTGGTCGAAGCGTTTCAGCTCGCGTTCGCCGACCGCAACGAGTACCTCGGCGACGAGGAGTTCGTCGACATCCCGTGGCAGGGGATGCTCGACGACGAGTACCTCGACGCGCGCAGGGAGATCATCGATCCGGACGAAGCGACGGACGCGACCCGCGAGCCCGGCGACCCCTTCGAGTACCAGCCCGGCGACCAGTACTACACGAGTCCCAGAGACGTCGAGCAGGCCGCACGCGGCGGTAACGCCTCGGGCGCACGGGACGGGGACGAGAACGAGAGCGACACGAACAGCGCCGTGAGCCATCCCGGGCAGACGACGCACTTCACGACCGCCGACGACGAGGGGAACCTGGTCTCGTGGACCAGCACCATCGAACAGTTGTTCGGATCGGGGATCATGGTCCCCGGGCGCGGGTTCATGCTGAACAACGAGCTCACCGACTTCGACTCCACTCCCGGCGGTCCGAACGAGGTCCAACCGGAGAAGCGTCCGCTCAGCAGCACGAGCCCGACGATCGTGACGCGCGACGGTGACCCCTTCATGACGGTGGGCTCTCCCGGCGGCTGGTCGATCATTCACACCGTCTCCCAGATCCTCCTCAACGTCGCCGAGTTCGGCATGGACATCGAGGAGGCGGTCGCGGAACCGCGCGTGTACTCCGCGACCGGGACGTGGGTGCAGGCCGAAGGCGGTGTTCCGGACGACGTCGCCGAGGAGCTGAACGAGGCCGGTCATGACGTCTCCGTCGTCGATACCATCGGTAACGCCCAGTCGATCCTCGTCAGAGACGACGGCGACTACGTCGGCGTCGCCGACGACCGCAGAGACGGTTCCGCCGATTCGCCGTCGTGATGCGATTGACGACCCGAAGCTGAATCGCCCGGAGACCGGTTTTATCCGGGTATCTCACCCGGTTGTATCGCCTGCTGTGACGGACCTCACAGGAGTCGGTCCCCCCCGGTACACGGTGGCCGCTTCGCCGGCGCGGACTCGAAAGAGGAACCGCCGCGTGGACGGACTCAAGAGAGTAGCCAGCGGGTCGAACCGCTCGTCGGCACGAAACGCACGCCGTTCGTCTGACTGACCTTTATCTCGTTTCTATGCCAAATACTAGCATGTCCCATGGATTCCGACGTCCCCGCTGAGAGCCCGACCGATCGGTCGGCGTCGCGCCTGGCGGACGAGACGGTCGTTCGGGCGGCGCCGAGCGGTCCGAGCGACGCCGCCGAGCGGCGAACGGAGAAACGGCGTGACGACGACTTCGGAGAGCGGGCGGTCGCCGACAGACGCGAGGTCGAACGGCTCGAAGCCGAACTCGAACGCAAGGAGGAACAGCTCCGGTGCGTCACCGAACGGTACGAACACCTGCTCGCGGAGAAGAACCGCAAGCTCGCGGACGCCTCCGGGTCGGACGCGTCCGACGGCGACTCCGTGTCCGACCGACGGACGACCCTCCGCGCACGGCTCGCGCGATTTCTCTCTTCGCTCCGGTAGGCCTCGCGCTCGGTCGCCGGACCGACTGACTCCGTGGCGTCGCGAGGGTTTTTGTCCGCGCGTCGCGCAGTCCGAGAGGATGTCACGAGAAGTGGTCCCACACCGCGACGGCCACGTGTACGAGTTCGGTCCGGAGATGGAGGCGGCCTACGAGGCGGCCGACGGCGAATCGCTCACGATCGAGACGATCGACAGCCTGAACGGCGCGATCCAGTCCGACGACGACCTGCTGGACGCGATCCCCGAAGAGGTGAACGCCGCGACCGGCCCGATCGCCGTCGAGGGGGCGAGCCCTGGGGACGTGCTCGCCGTCGAGATCGAGGCGGTGCGCGTCGCCGAGGACGTCGGACGCGTCCTCACGGCGCCGGGGTTCGGACTCCTGCAGGACGACCCCGACATCGACCACCCGGCGACGCGGATTACAGAGGTCTTCGCCGACGGCGGCGACAGGAGCGGCGGCGGCCGGATCGAGTTCGAGGGGATCGAGCTCCCGATCGACCCGGTGATCGGCACGATCGGGGTCGCCACCGCCGGGGAAACGATCTCGACGCTCACGCCGGACGACCACGGCGGCAACCTCGACACGACGGACATGACGGCCGGGACGACCGCGTACTTCCCCGTCTTCCAGGAGGGCGCGATGCTCGCGATGGGCGACGCGAAGGCCGCGATGGCCGACGGGGAGATGTGCGGGACGGGCGCCGAGATCGGCACCGAGATCGACGTGACGCTCTCCGTGATCGAGGAGCCGGAGGTCGCACTCGACCGACCGCTCGTCGACACCGGGGACGCGGTCAAGACGATCGCGAGCGCGGAGACGATGGAGGAGGCAGTGGAGCTCGCGAACAGCGACGTCGTGCGGCTGCTGGCGCACGAACACGGCTTCTCCCGAACGGAGGCGTACCTGTTCTCCAGTCTCGTCGGCGGGCTGGAGATCAGTCAGGTGGTCGACCCGCAGGTGACGGCGCGGAACGCGGTGCCGAGCGAGTACCTCTCGGTCCCGTTCTGACCGGTCACTCGTCGCCGTTGCGCCCGCGTTCCGCGAGACGCCGCGCGGCGTCGCTCAGGGAGCTCGTCGACCGTTGGGCGTCCTCCGCTCTGGCGTCGCCGTCGGCCGTGTCGTCGACGCCGTCGCCGGCGGCACCGTCGGCCCCGTCGCCGGCCGTATCGATGACGCGGTCGAGATCTGGCCCCGCCGAGTCGTCTCCGACGGCGACGTCCGCCGGCCCGGCGTCCGGCGGGTAGCTCCGCTCGGCCGGCGGGACGAACGCGGTCTCGACGGCCCGGACGACCTCGCGGACCCGCTCCTCGCCGAGCCGGTCGGCGTACGCCTCGCGGATCAGGTCGGGGACCGCGTACGCGTAGTGCCCGCGTCCGGCGTGTCGGATCAGCCCTGCGCGCCGGACCGGTCGGTGACGGCTGTAGGCGTGTCCGGAGTCGCCGTCGCCGCCGGCGTCGATGTGGGCGGCGACGGGGTCGCTGACGCCCTCGCGGCGGTAGTGTCGAAGCATCCCGCGCGACAGCTCCGGGAGCGCCTCGATCCGGCCGCGGAGCTCCTCGATGACGGCCTCGCGGGTGCCGAGCTCGACCGCGTCGGTGAAGCGGAGGGCGCTCTCGGCGACGTCCGCGCGCGTCACGGGCTCGACGTCGTCGGGCGGCGAGTCGCCCTCGCCGGCCGCGGCCACCTCGTCCGAGTCGGGGTCCGCGTCGGCGTCGGCACCGTCCCGCGCTTCCGCATCGACCGAGGGCTCAGCGGTCGAGGGTCCGGCGGTCGCAGACTCGTCGATCGATGACCCGTCAGGGTCCGGCGTCTCGCCGTCCGATCTGGTCGCGGCGACCGCCTCGTCGTACGACTTGAGCACGGACTGGTCGTCTCCGGCGCCCGCGTCTCCGACTACCGCGGACCCCTCACCGTCTGTCCCGGACCGCCCGCCGTCGGTTCCGGACCGCCCGCCGTCGGTTCCGGACCGCCCGTCACCCCCGCGGTAGGGCGCCTCGGCCTTCCCGAGGAGCGCCTGCGCGAACTGGTCGGCCATGTTGCTCAGGTCGCGGGCCTCCTCCAGCTCGCGCTCGAGCTCGTGGATGCGCTTGTCTCGCTTCTCGAGCTCCTGGCGGAGGTCGGCGAGCTCGGACTCGCGGCGCTCCTGCTCGTCGGAGATGGACTGGAGCTCGCCGACGAGGTCGCTGGAGACCGATTTGAGCTCCGGGCGCTCGAAGTCGTCGAGGCCGGGGGTCGCGCCCGCGTCGAACGTCTCCTTGCGGTGGAACTGGATCCGGCGGATCGACTCGTCCCAGTCGGTCATCAGGAAGGCCTCGCCGTCGCCCAGGTCCTCGACCGCGCTCGCGTACTTCGAACCCAGGATCCGCCCGACGACCTTCGTGTCGTTGTCCCAGGTGAGCCGGTGCCAGCAGAGCCAGTCGCACTGCGTGATGAAGTCCTTCTTGACGTCGGCCGGGCGCTGGCTGATCCCGACGATGCCGAGGCCGTGCTTCCGCCCCCGTTTGCCCACCTTGATCAGCATCTTCCCCGTCTCGTCCATCCCGCCGCCCTCGGGAATGTACTCGTGGCACTCCTCGACGACGAGCAGGAAGGGCTTCTTCAGGCGCTTCTCCTTGGCGAACAGCTGCTTGACGACCTCCAAGAGCAGTTCGTTGGCGGTGTCCTCCTCCAGGTACCCGGAGACGTCGAGGATGATCGGGACGTTCTGTTCCAAGGCGAGGTTCGCGAGCTTCTCGGCGTGTTCGGGGGAGACGACGATGTCGCACTCGTCGTCCGCGCCGGCGTG